>CBDUKC010000222.1:0-5281 GCA_965367705.1 uncultured Maribacter sp.
ATCAAGGTACTTACCGATAATAAAGACAAACTTACTACCTTAGCGGAAAGGCTATTGGAAAAGGAAGTCATTTTCAAAGAAGATTTGGAGAAAATATTCGGAAAAAGACCTTTTGAAAAAGACCTTTTGGCTGAAAAAGAAAGAGATGCAGAAGATTTAGCCAGAGAAGAAAAAGCAAAAGCTGAAAAAGAAGAAACAGCACAAGAAGCTGAGGAAGCAGAGGAAAAAAAAGCATAACGAAGTAGCAGTTTATAGTATGCATGCATATTAGTATAAAGGATTAAATGGGGATCTTAGATATTTTATTTGGTGGTGGCAAGAAGAAAGTTTCAAAGGAAACTGCTGAAACGCGAGGCCAACATATGCCCGATTTAAATCTTCCGGTAGACGAAAAATTCACCATACACTTTAAACAGAACGGCGGCAAATTCCTCTACTGCGTCTCGTTAGAAGAGATTTCCATGGCAATTGAAAACATTATAGCAGAGAATGATTGGACCAACGTCCCCTTCTTTGCTATGGATGATCGATTAACATCAAAATTTGATAAAGAAAATATTGTTTTCACGGACAAAGCAAAGAATAGTGAGGTCTTTTTTACTACCTGCGAACATCTTATTGCACAAAATGGAAGTATTTTAGTTTGTTCCAATCAACTTCATGAAAAAAAAGTGAACGAGTTACCAAGCAATGTTGTTGTATTTGCCACAACAAGCCAATTGGTAGAATCGATAGGGGAAGGTTTAAAAACAATTAAGAAAAAATATGGCCCTAAAATTCCTACCAATATAACCACATTAAAACACTTTAAAGCGACCGAAGAAAATTCTGATGATTTTCTAACTTACGGAAGTAGTACTAAAAATCTCTATCTTTTACTCCTGGAAGATTTATAGTATGAGCGAAATTTTACGTAGAGCAATAACTGGTGCAGTGTATATTATTTTATTACTGTCAGCGGTTTTTCTAAATTCAGATGCTTTTGATTTCCTTTTCATGACCTTTGGCCTCGCCTGCCTTTATGAATACAAAAAGCTGGTCAACCTAAAAGGATATCATGTATTTGCTGCCTATTTAGCCTTGTGGTGGGCTTTTATTTACCTAGTAAACGACCAAATCCTTATTAATGTATTAATGGTTATTACGATTGCAATTGATATTTATCTCCTTTTTTATCTATTTTCGAAAAAAGCTACAACCTTCAACACTCTTCAAAAATTTTTAATTGGATTATTTTATATTGGTGGAGGATGTATTTTCCTTACCATGATACCTTATAAGAACGACGCATTCGCTAAACTCTTGATTATGGGTATTTTTATTTTAATATGGGTTAACGATTCTTTTGCATACTTAGTAGGCAAGAGTATCGGGAAGACAAAATTATTTTCTGCGGTTTCTCCAAAAAAAACCATTGAAGGAACGATAGGAGGTTTTATCTTTGCCTTAGCTGCGGCATATATCATGGGTACTCAGGAAAAATTAATCAGCCCATGGCAATGGATGATACTTGCCTGTGTAATCGTACTAGCCGGGAGCCTTGGAGACCTTATAGAATCTAAACTAAAAAGAGCTGCAGGGGTAAAAGATAGTGGTGCCATTTTACCAGGTCATGGGGGAATGCTGGATAGACTTGATAGTTTGGTCTTTGCTGCACCCTTTGCTTATTTAACCTTAAATATATTTACTTATGTTTCATAGAGAAGGTCAATTCATTATTTTGGCAACCTTTTTTATAGTAGGAATCGGAGCCCTTTTAGCTCACTTTTTTATTGATATTCTTTGGTTAAAATGGTCCGTTCAATTGTTTCTACTATTCATATTGATTTTGATTCTTCAATTCTTTAGAAACCCAAAAAGAAGGGCCAATAAAAGTTTTGATGAAATACTTTCTCCCGTAGATGGTAAAGTAGTTGTTATTGAAAATGTAATGGAAACGGAATACTTTAATGAAATGCGCAAGCAGGTATCAATTTTCATGTCTCCTATCAACGTTCATGTCACAAGATACCCGGCTAGTGGAATTATAAAGTATTCTAAATACCACCCTGGCAAATATCTTGTAGCATGGCATCCTAAATCCAGTGAAGAAAACGAAAGGACCACCGTAGTTGTTCGTACACCAAAGTTTGGTGACGTCCTATTTCGCCAAGTTGCCGGAGCCTTAGCACGCAGAATTGTAAATTATGCTGAAAAAGGAGTACCTGTTCAGCAAGGGGATGACTCCGGGTTTATCAAATTTGGTTCTAGGGTAGACCTTTTCCTACCTTTGGACTGCGATATAAATGTTAGCTTAAACCAAAAAGTAAAAGGAGCCCATACTTGCATTGCAACTTTTGTAAATCCAAATGAAAAAGAAGAAGCTACATTCTAATTTTGAAAGTGCGGTAGCATTCGTAAATGCATATAGTAGCCCTATACCTGCAGATGTGCTTCTAAAGCTATATGCGTACTACAAAATTGCTAATGAAAATTTTGAAAATCCAGGTAGTAAAACTCCTCTAATCAATGCTTTTAAGGCGAATGCTTTAATCCAGGCTCAAAATATTGACGGCGAGGAGGCGATGAAATCTTATATTAAACTCGTGAATTCTGAATTAAGATAGACGACCTTTATTCGTATAAATTTTCAATATCCGCGTCACAAAGCTCAGTAAAAAGGAAAGCCGCCTTCTCACAAATAGCTTTAAAAAAACGTTCTCCTTTTTGTGCTGTAGCAAACTCAGGATTACCTATTCCAGTATCGCTGCTCACTTTAGACCATTGACGTTCTGCCCATACCCAACCTTCTGAAAAGGATTTTATTTTAAACTTTTTAGCAGCTCCATTACCCCATTCATTCTTAGAAAGCACTAAGTTTGGCTTTAGATATAGCATTAAACTTGTTTCCATTTCATCTGCATGATCTCCAGCCTCATCAAAATATTCCGACTTGTCGAACATTTGAGGAAAAAAGCAAAAACTAATGAACATCTTCGGAAATTGTAGCCCCAATTCCCTTACCAAAGGTTTGAAATTGTTACCACCATGGCCATTAAAAATCAGGAGTTTATAAATACCTTGAGAATTAAGTACCGTAATAATATCTTTTAAAATAGCCAACTGTGTGCTCGGATTTAAGTTGATATCCAAATAAATATCTTTCTGACCGGTATTTACCCCGAAAGGAATGGTAGGCAACACCACTACTTTACTTCCCTTTTCCCAAGCAATTTTGGCCGCTTCCGTAGCCATTGCCTCAGCCTGAAAATTATCAGTAGCATAAGGTAAATGATAATTATGGGCTTCAGTTGCTCCCCAAGGAAGCACAGCCAAATCAAATTTTTCCTGATTTAAGTGCTTCCAATTCGTGTCTGCTAATACGTAAGGTCTTATCATGTTATTTATTTAGGTTACATGCTGAGATGTAACATTTATAGGCTTCCTATAATTGAAATAGAGTACTGCAATCAGTGTGATTAAGAAATATATAAAGATAACCGCTTCCCCAAAAATCATAGAAGCGCTCGCCACAAGCCAGTCACCATAAAAAAGAAGGAATACCATACCCAAAATACTCCTGGAAATCTCTATCCAAAAACCGGACCTCGCACCATCCATAAAACTAGTATAGCCATAAATACCTAAAAAAATAAAACTCCCATATAGCATCAATTCTTGGATATCTAGGGCACTAAAGTTATAAAATAGCAGGAGTAGCAAGAAAGTAGTGGATAAAAGCTGAAAAATGATATACACATTGAACAAACCTGACGTAGGTGTTTCATATTTTTGAAAAGAATACACGTCTGTAATAACACCTTCTATAGGGTATTCAGCCTTAACATCCGCTGGTCTCCATCCTGTGGGCATAAACCAAATTCGCAATTTATCCCAATAACTAGTTGTACGCCAAGCATCTTTTAGTAATCTCCAAAAGTGCTGAAAATTAATATGGACCGGATTCCAAGTATTAGCAGGTTTCAACACCCCATATTGCGGGGGAACATCGTCCAGTTCTTCCTGAAACGTACCAAACCACCTGTCCCAAATACAAAGAAGTTGACCCAAATTTTTATCAATATACTCAGGGTTTATTGCATGATGAACCCGATGTTGGGAAGGTGTTACAATAATATATTCCAGCCATCCCAATTTACCAATATGCTGCGTGTGATACCAAAACTGTGCAAATAGATGAACTGGGGCTAAAATTGCTATTACTTCGTTAGGAACACCTAAAAGAGCCGCAGGAAGTAATAATAACGCAAAATAACCAAACAGATTAGAAATGGGCTGACGTAATGCACAGGCTAGATTGAACTCCTCGCTACTATGATGAATTACGTGCTGATTCCAAAAAATATTAACCTTATGACTTAATCTATGATTCCAATAGCCAGCAAAATCTATTGCTAAAAAGGCCAACAACCAAATTACCCAGGTAGTCTGAATTTGAAGTAGTGCCAAATATTCCAGCAAGTAAGGGTAAGACACCAGTACCAATCCAATACCTAGAGAATCCTTTATTATATTAGTGAGGCCCGAACTAATGCTAGACACAGAGTCCATTAGTTTATGCTTCTGATTCTTTACAAGATACCCATAGGTAATTTCAAAAACCAAAAGCAACATAAAAAAGGGAATCGCATAAAGTAATGCCTGAGCATAGGTTTCCATGCAGAATGACTTTAGTTAAAAGGCCCTACCATAATATGCGCGCGAAAGGTTCCCGGGTCCATAAGCCAAGGCATTCCCTTGGCATGGGGCTTGTCTGGTAGACCCGTAGATTCGGTCGTAGCAAAGGCAGTGTATATTACATACCGGAACTGACCATCTGTCAATTCACCAGTTTCGAGGTTATAGTTCTCATCTGTTCCATAATAAATATAGGTCATACTAGGCTCCTTGGGCATTTCTAATTTTCCCTGGGCAACTTCCATACCTCTTATTTCCCTCTTTTCCTTAAAGTTTTTTCCTTCTGCACTTAGTTCCCTACCCCGTTTCATGAAAGGCTCCAATTTCTTTGAATAGCAAGAAACACTAATACCTTTCTTCTTAGGGTCATCCGCCAAACAAATCAAATTATTACTTCCTTCCCTTAATACAATAAAATCACCTTGTTTATTATATCCATAGACCATAGCACCATCCTTGTCCGATTCGGGAGCTGGTAAAACAGCAGTCTTTATTTGAATAGCTTCAGGCAGTACAGTTATGGACATTTCTTGGGCGCTAGCTAGGACAGCTATAAATAACACACTTAAAAATAATATTTTCTTCATGGCTTCTATTTTAATAC
>CBDUKC010000223.1:0-5279 GCA_965367705.1 uncultured Maribacter sp.
ATTAGCCAATTCCGGAGGATAATAATTTCTTAGTTCACTCATTTTAATCTTCGGAAAACGATACGCAAATTCAAAAGATGCTCTTGTAAAAATTTTCTGCTGAACGTTTTCTATGATACGTATTTGCATCAATTGTAAAGCGCCTACGAAGGCAACTCCCAAAGTAACCATTATGACAAGTATAATCCAAGAAGTACTTACTTGGGCTCCTTGTATCAGATTTATTATGGCTTGGATTCCCAATGGCAAAGAAAGGTTTACCAATCCTGCAAAAATTGCATAATAAAATATTTGAAAAATATCCCGCTTATCTAAGCTTAACAATCCAATAAGCCGCTGCCATGCGGTCAAAATATTTTTTGACATCTTCTTTAAGATTTAAGTACGGAGAAAACCAAATTCGAAAAATATTGTCCAAGATCATCATTGCCACGGCAATCCGTTAAGGAGCTAAAATGGTTTTTTAAAAAATGTTGGTGCAGGGAGCCTTCAAGAATAGTACTGGCCAAACTAGAAGGGTATTGATAACTTGAATCTAAATTTTTTATCATTTCCTTCAAACGGGTTACCAATCTTTTGTAAATAACAAAATAACCTTCTTTGTTTTCTGTGTCTACCTCTTTTGTGAGGTAAGATTTAGAATACTCGTTAATTACAATCCTATTTAAAAGTACTTCGTTAATATGGGAAAAAGCGTTATCCTCTTCTGTATTTTTTGTTACTATTTCTATGGCTCTAGCCAGCTTTTCTCTAGAATCTGAGATTCCATTAGTGGCAAAGACCAATTGATACTCTAGCCAACCCCAGTACCAAGAGGTTAGATATAAAAGTAGTTTGTGTTTATTCTCAAAGTACCTGTATATAGAACTTTCGTTAGAACCAATCTTAATGCCAAGCTTCTTGAAAGTAAAATTTTCAAATCCCATATCATTTATCATCAGGATGCTATTCTCTACGATTCTTCTTCCTAAATCTGAAGACTCTGGATCCTTGACATAAATTTTTTCGTTAATTCTAATCTTAACGGTTTGCAACAGATGTTCCATATACTGGTAGTTTATTTCAATACAAATATAATAGTATTACTACCGTATTATAATAGTTTAACTAATCTTTAACGATATATTCACCACCACTAATAATCCAAACACTTATATTTATCCTTGGATAAATGAAAATTATGAAGAAACTACTACTTTATCTATTTCTCGGTTTTACGCCTATTATACTTGGAGCTCAAGAGCTTTATCATTTGACTTTTGAACAGAACCAGACCCCAATAAATACTTTAATGATGGATACTAATGAAATTCGTCTGCCAGTTACAGGTGCTACAGTCATCGTGGGTGGTCTGAATGATTTAGATGGAATGGGAAATTACCTTAATGTTTATGGGAGTAAATTAATTGTAGATAGCCTCGACATAGCCTCCGATGGAACGCAAAGTATAGTATTGAGAAGGGAAGATGGAAATAATTTTTTTAACCTATATTCTACAATGAGAGCAGTACTTACGCCTGTTCGAAACTCAAATAAACTAATCCCTATACAGTAATCACAAATATTTAGAGTCATGAAAAAATTTAGTTTGAATATCATACTGATCCTATGCTTTGGTATTTTTTATGGTCAGGAGCAAAATTACTCAATAACTACAGGTGATATCCTTATTATAAGCGAGCCTTCAGGTAGTTCATATAACCATATAAAGTTTCCTAATAAAAATAGTATTATTAAACGCGGAGCTATTGCCAATTTTAACAGCTTGGTTGGCAGAAAGGTAGTAGTGGATAAGATAATTTCAACAGATGAAGGAACTAGAAAAGTACTCCTAAAAAGAGAAGATGGTCAAAAATTCTTCAGGTTCTTTCCTAAAGTAACATGTAATTTAGAAAAGGCAATTGTATCTGGAGAGTTGACTCCACTCCAAAAGAAAATTCTATAGGGTAGCCTTGCTGTTATCCAATGGAGTTGAACCAATTAAAATGCTCCAAAATAATTCGTTCCTTTTCCTTTTCTATATAAGCCAGAAATGCGGTGGCCACAGGTGATAATTTTTTAGCCGACAGCCATACTAGGTTCCATGTGGTACTAATAGGAAGTCCTACTACTTCCATAATTTGCAATTCCTTATTCAATATTTCGTTCTTTATACCTATTAACGGCATAATAGAATACCCCAATCCTGCTATCACCGCTTGCTTTACGGCCTCGTTAGATGTTAATTCTATTTTTTTAGATGTTGGTAAACTATTTTTTCTAATAAAACCTTCCATTGCATTTCGCGTTGCGGAGCCCTGTTCCCTGTAGATAAGCGGTAATTGTTCAAAATCCTTTTTAGTTACCTTAGTCTTAACCTTGCTTTTAGTGCTTCCCACAAGAAAAAGTTTATTTTCCATAAGCGCTACGCAGCTCACTTTAAGGTGTTCCGGAACTACGGATACCAAAACAAAATCCACTTCATTTTTTTCCAAGGATTTAACTACCTTAGATTTATTGGTAACATCCATAAACAGCTCAACTCCCGAATTGGTATTGATAAAGTCACTGAGAAAGTAAGGCATCACGTATTTCCCTGTAGATACTATGGAAATCTTAAGTTTACCTGATAGACTTCCTTCATACGCCAACGACTTGTAGTTTATGGCATGAACTTGATCGATAATCTTTTCTGCTGCCTCGGCAATTTCCCAACCAAAGTCGGTCACATACAGTTTCCTCCCTACTACTTCTGTCAATGGTATCGAAAACTGATCCTGGAAATTCTTTAACTGAATAGAGACCGCTGGCTGGGTTAAGAATAGCTCTTCCGCAGCTTTCGTAATACTCTGTTTATCCGTTACTTTTAGAAAAACCTGTAGTTGATGTAATGTGTAGTTCATAAATAATTTTAATGTTATGACTACTGAATATAAACCATTAATAATAAATAAAACCTATTAACATTAGTCATCTTTTGTAATATCCAAGTTTTATAAACAGCAATTTCTTTGCAATTATAACATAAAAATATTTAATGTATGTTATAATTAATATAAATAATAATTTATAATTTATTATCCGCAACTTTGCAGAGAATATAACTTTAACCGTTTAATTTTATAAGACATGAAGGCAATAATGGATATAGAACAAGTAAAAACAAAACAACAAATACAGTTAGTAGATGGTAACTTCAACGTATCGGAAGCATCTGACGTTGTATTGAGTCTACTTAACGAAAAAATCAATTTTCACAAACTACAAAGACTCTCTTTGTGTGAAGGTTTTTCCGGAGCGAATACCAAATATCCAGATGAACGCATTACAGAACTTGAACGAGAAAAATCCATAGCTCAAGACTTTTTCGCACAGGCTAGAGCAGAGGGGCTAACTCTAAAAATAGATGGTGTATTAAAAATTTCTATTAATAAGGATTAAGGTAAACTTTCAAAAAAAATAAACGAACCAAATTATATTATAATGTTTCTTAAAAAAACACATCTATACCTAGCACTTGGATTTTTAACCATAGCTGGCTGCTTATTTATTTCCTATACCAATAATAATCTGTTTATGGATCGTCTATTGGTAGCCTCAGGTATTATTGGTTGTATACTTTGTGTAAAAGCACTTGGAAATTCCTAAACACCTATATCTATCTGGTTTAATTATATACCTTGTTATTTTATGTAAAAATGTGCTTCTGAAAAAGAAAATATTTCCTATACCATATTTACCTAACCTAAACCTACCAAATATAAACAGTTAGACGTATACAAGAACGTAACCCACAAAACCTCACCTTAACTGTTAGCAGATTTTTTACAACCCTTTTATTATACCAAAAAGACCAGGAGTATTTGATACTCCTGGCTCTTGAAAACACCTTATAATTTAATTCCTAATGGACTTACATTTATTACTGGACAACCTTACAAACCCAGCTCTTCTTTTCTTTTTTCTTGGTGTTTTAGCTGTACAACTTAAAAGCGACTTAGAAATACCCCCCAACTCCTCTAAATTTATATCCCTATATCTTATGTTTTCCATTGGATTCAAGGGTGGACTTGAACTGTCACATAGCAACTTAAATATGGAGATTCTATGGTCTTTATTGTTTGGTGTTTTTCTAGCTCTATTTGTACCCATATACACCTATTTTATTCTCAGAAGAAAATTTAGCGTAGCTAATTCTGGTGCAATCGCAGCTACTTATGGATCTGTTAGTGCTGTAACCTTTGTCACTGCCGTTTCCTTTTTGGAACTGGAGCAAATTCCTTTTAGTGGTCATATGGTAGCAGTAATGGCACTTATGGAAGCGCCATCAATAATCATAGGAGTACTATTGATGTCATGGTTTCAGAAGAATAAAAAAGAGAAAATAAGTATATCTGGAGTGGTAAGACATTCTTTAACTAACGGTAGTGTTTTGCTAATAATGGGTAGTCTTGTCATTGGTTTTTTAGCCAGCGACCAACAGGCGAGAGGAATTGAACCGTTTACTACAGATATTTTTAAAGGGTTTTTAGCAGTTTTTCTTTTAGATATGGGAATAACAAGCGGTAAAAAGTTTGCTGATTTTCTTAAAAAAGGATGGTTCGCATTTTTATTTGCTATCCTTATTCCTATTATTAATGGTATTACTGTTGCAATGGTAAGTTCCATATTTACAGATAGTGTTGGAAACAGATTTTTGTTTGCGATTTTAGCAGCGAGCGCATCCTATATAGCAGTCCCAGCTGCCATGCGTTTAGCTGCCCCTAAAGCTAATCCAAGTCTATATCTACCTATGGCATTAGCTATCACCTTCCCTTTTAATATAACCATTGGAATGCCCCTTTACTTGTATATAGTACAAACATTCTAGGCTATTGCCTTATCTTTAGAAGGCAAAAAACATCTTATGGAAAAGAATAAATGTGGATGGTGTAAAGGCAATGCTCTTTATGAAAAGTATCATGATGAAGAATGGGGAGTTCCGGTTAAAGATGATGACACCTTGTTTGAGTTTTTGATTCTTGAAACTTTTCAAGCAGGTTTAAGTTGGATTACTGTTCTTAATAAGCGTGAAAATTTTAGAGAGGCTTTTGATAATTTTGACTACTACAAGATTGCTAGCTACGACCAACCTAAAATTGATCAACTTCTTGATGATTCAGGTATTATACGAAATAAGCTTAAAATAAAAGCGACAATTTCCAACGCTATTGCTTTCATGCAAACACAAAAAGAATTTGGAAGCTTCAGTCACTATATATGGAGTTTCATTAACAATCAACCTATTAAGAATAAGGTAA
>CBDUKC010000224.1:0-5262 GCA_965367705.1 uncultured Maribacter sp.
CAGTAGTAACCCCACCGTAGATTTCTATTAAGGTCGATGTATTTTTTTGGTGATCAATGCTTTTAAGGCCCTTACTTTTTTATAGGTGTTCTCAATGAACGATTGCCCGCCAAAACCCGGGTTTACACTCATTACACAAACCATATCAATATCTTGAATTACGTTTTCCAGAAGCTGTACCGAAGTATGCGGGTTTAAAGCTACCCCAGCTTTCATACCGGCTGACTTTATAGCCTGTAGCGTTCTGTGTAAATGCGTGCAGGCTTCGTAATGTACCGTTAGATAAGTTGCTCCTAAGTCTGCAAATTCTTGTATATACCTGTCCGGATCTACAATCATTAAATGCACGTCCAATGGTTTTGTAGCGTGTTTTTGAATTGCCTTTACTACTGGCATTCCATAGGAAATATTAGGAACAAAAACGCCATCCATCACATCGATATGATGCCAGTCTGCGTCGCTCTTGTTAACCAATTCAACATCACGCTGTAAATTCCCAAAATCTGCTGCTAAAAGCGATGGTGCTATTATTGGCTTTCTCATTGCTATTTTCCTTTTTTATTCTTTACAAAAATAAGAATTTGTAAGCCTATCACGTAAGGATTGGGCTAATCCTTTTCTTGAGTTTATTCCATAGGCGCTAGTCCGTTCTTGGTTAAAATAGGATTCACTTTTGGTTTGTAATTCTCTATAACTGTATTCAATTTGGCCAATTGTACATCAAGCTCTGCAGATAATTCTTCATATACTTTGTATGCACCATTAGTAGGTTTGGCATCACCAGATTCAACACTTCTTCTCAACGATGCTAATCTGTTGTTTAGTTTTATCGGAAAGTTTAATGGATCTTGACCAGACTGATTTTTAACCTGATACAGTGCTTCTTCAACTTCTGATAGTGCATTTAAAAATGGAGATACGATTTTATTGTAATCGTTTGGTTGAATTTTATCTTTTGAATCACTGAATGTTTTTTTGATTTTTCGGATTTTAATAACCGCTTCATTGGCCGCAGTAGTTTTACCCATTATTTTATTGGATAATTGAAACTGCTCCTCTAAATCTTCTTTAGTGATTCCTTTAAGGTTGGGATTCATTTCTAGGTCAAAGGAATATATTTTTTCATAATCTCCCGACTTCATTTTTACCTTGTAGGTACCTAAAGGTGCTTTTGGGCCTCTTGCAGGCCTTGCACTCCAAATAATCATACCATCAAAAGTCGTCGCGCCAGTATATCTTAGGTCCCACGTGAAGGTATTGATTCCTTTTGCAGTGGTAGGTTTTGATGAACCGCCACGTAACCAATACGGTAAATTTGGGTCAACTTCATACTTAGGTTTGCTGCCGGTAAAGGTGTTTATTAAGTTGTCGTTGGCATCATAAATTTCAAACGTGATTGTATCCTTTTGGTCTTTTAGATAGTATTGAATAGATGCATCGGTTAACCCTCTATAGGTATTGCTAGGTTGAAATAGTACTGCTTCTTGCTTGGTCAATTCTGGTGTGAACTGTCTTAGTGGTTGAATGTCATCTAAAATCCAAAAACCTCTACCATGGGTTCCTAAAACAACATCATTATCTTTTATTACTAAGTCACGTACGGGTGTGTCTGGTAATTTTAATTGTAGGCTCTGCCATAATTCACCATCATTGATGGAAAAATAAACCCCGTGTTCCGTTGCCAGGAATAAAAGTCCTTCTCTAACTGGATCTTCACGTACCGCTCTGGCAAAATGACCATCTTCAATTCCGTTAATTATTTTGGTCCATGTTTTACCATAATCATGGGTTTTAAAAACATAGGGTTGCCGATCATCTACTTGATATCGGTTTGCGGCGACATATAGTGTACCAGGATTGTGGATAGATTCGTCAATAATGCTGACTCTAGAAAATTTTGGTAACTCTTTAGGTGTAATGTCAGACCATTTTTTTCCTCCATCTCTAGTAATATGTATTTTTCCGTCATCTGAGCCTGCCCAGATGGTATTGATGTCATGATTGGATGGGGCAAGGGCAAAAACGGTCGCATAAATTTCAGGTCCGTTCATGTCCATGGTAATAATTCCACCAGTTTTCCCTAATGTAGAAGGGTCAGCGTAAGTGAGATCCGGGCTAATTTTTTCCCAAGATTGTCCGTCATCGGTGGTTTTCCATACGTGTTGCGAGCAAGTATACATTACTTTAGAATCTTGTGGAGCAAACATAATGGGAAACGTCCATTGCCATCTTTCTGGTAAGGCACTAGCAGGTTCACCCGAGAAAAATCGAGGATATACCTGTATATCCCTAGATTGGCCGTTGCTTCGATCATATCGGGTTAAAAGGGCACCTTGACTACCTGCATAGAAAATATCTAAATTCTCAGGGTGCTGGGTAATCCAACCACTTTCACCTCCACCAACGGCATAGGCCCAGCCATCACCTTGACCACGTGCCTGCATATGCTCCCAATCGTCACTTGGCATAGCTATTGTACTATTGTCTTGTTGCGCACCGGCCACATGATACGGAATATCATTAGTTGCCATTACATGATATAATTGGGTAGTAATGTAATCTTCTTCTGTCCAGGTTTTACCACCGTTGATGCTGACAATCCCTCCACCATCGTTGGAAGAAATCATACGCTCCGGATTATTTGGGTCTATCCATAAATCATGATTGTCCCCATGAGGAACTTTAATTTCGGTATCAAAAGTTTTACCGCCATCGGTTGATTTCCAAAAATCTACATTGAGTCCGTAGACAATATTTTTATCCCATGGGTCTGCGTAAATTCTGGAATAGTAAAAAGCACGTTGTCTTAATTTACGTTCGTCATTGGTTCTTTGCCATGTTTTACCGGCATCATCGGAACGGAAAACACCGCCTTCGTTTGCTTCCACAATGGCCCAGACCCGGTTTGAGTCTGCAGGAGAAACGGTCACGCCAATCTTACCTATCGGTCCTTCTGGCATACCAGGATTTTTAGTAAGATCGGCCCAGGTTTCACCTGCGTCGGTAGATTTCCATAATTTACAATCGGGTCCGCCACCCCACATTTTCCATGCTTTTCGCTGCACCTGCCATGTGCTGGCATATAACACTTCAGGATTGTTCCTATCGATAATCAAATCTACCGCGCCCGCTTTAGCACTTACATATAATGTTTTTTTCCATGTAGTTCCACCATCTGTACTTTTGAAGACACCGCGTTGTTCATTATCCCCATAAGGATGACCGAGTGCGGCAACATAAACAATATTAGGATCGGTAGGATGAATTCGAATGCGTGAAATAGCCTGGGTTTCCTCTAGCCCCAAGTGTCTCCAGGTCTTTCCGGCATCCATAGTTTTATATACCCCATCACCTTGTGTAATACTACCCCTAAGCTGAACTTCTCCCATACCTATGTAAACGATATCTGGATTTGTTTCAGCAATAGCAACTGCACCTACAGAGGAGCTCGTAATTTGACCATCGGTTACAGGTTTCCATTCATTTCCCCCATCTGTCGTTTTCCAAAGGCCACCACCTGTAGCTCCAAAGTAATATTCGTTGGGTCTGCCAGGGCTCCCTGCCGATCCCAAGGAACGGCCTCCACGAACCGGACCTATGTTTCGCCATTCCAGTCCTTCATAAAAAGAAGCAGGAATAACTTCATTTGAAACACTAATTTGCGCATCGTTGTTGGTTTGACCGTTCAAAACGGCGCCCATTGTAAATACTAGTAGGGTAAATAAACGTGATAAGGTTTTCATATCTTGGTGGTTATATCTGGTTTTAAGCTTAATTTTCTTCTGTATATATTTTATGGTCACTATTACCTCCAGCTCCTAGGTACGCAAATAGGTCTTTGATTTCTTTAGGGTTGAGACGGTTTAATAATCCCGATGGCATAGGGGATAATGGAGATAACTCTCTTTTATCGATGTTATTTTTTATTATATCAACAGTATAGGTGTCATTAAATGGGTTAGGCATGAGGATAACGGTGTCATCAGTTTCCGATTTAATCCGACCCGATAGTTTTTTACCATTCTTTAAATGGAACAAAGTGTTGGCATATTGATCTGATATTTCATCATTAGGACTATAAGTGGCAAAAAGCATTTCGTAATTATTGAATTTGGTATGGGCTTGGGTCAAATCTGGACCTACCGCAGCTCCCTCTCCCCGCATTCTGTGACATAGAACACACATTCCCGCTTGAAAGGCGCGCTTTCCTTTTTCAAAATCTACCTTGTAATCGGCTAGTTCTGCTCCCCAAACTACACTGCCTATTTCATTTGCACCGTATTGTTGCCCTGGCCCAATAGGTGCAGGTAGTTCTGCAATGGCCGTTTCTGGAGAATAGACTCCGGATAATTCTTGAAAATATTCCTTTTCATTGTCGGGAACATTTTTCATTGCCGCAAGGCGAATATTTTCCATACCTGGTTTAAAGCTTAGGCCACCTTTTGCGTTGAGCACATCATAAAACCATTGGAAATAGGATGATCTGCTTTCTTTGGTCCATCCTTTATCGGCATGGCTCAGTAATACCCCATAATAGATAGCTTCCGTGGGTGGCATTTTAGCTATAATTTCCCTAATTAATGGTCCGTATTGCTCACTACGTTCGGTAGTTTCTTTAGAAAGGAACTCAGTAGTGCCTGCAGTACCTTCCTTGGTATGTTTTTGTAATAATGTCACTAGTTCCTGTGTGCTGTTGTCGGCGTCTAAGTACACTAACAATTGACCCAATTCCCTGTTCATTTCGTCACTGGTATTTGGGAAATAAGATTTCAATTTGTTTACCACTACCTTTTTATCCATAGTCGTTGGTTCCCCCATTCTTATAAACAGTAATTGGTAGGCACGTAGCAGCGTTAATTGCTGTTTAATTGATAGGTCATTTAATGATACAGCATTTAGTTTGTCCAGGATTTTTGACTGTAAAGAAGTATCGCCTTGGCGCGCTAATGCAATGCTGGCTTCTAAAATTTTCACATCATTTGTTTCGGATAAAAAACTATTAATCCATTCGTCTGTGGATTGATGTTCCAAAGCGATACGCGCTGCATATCTTATAAAGCGATCTTCGTGGTCTAAATAGCCCCAGGCTAGGGCGCTAGCTTCTGGAGCTATAACGGAATGATACTTTTCAAGACTATGACGTAATTCCCGTAGTTTCTGTTCTTTTGAATCGGATTGCTGCTCAGTAATTTGGGTATCAGATCCTATGTAACGTAGCCGAAATAGGTGAGAGTCTATCCTACGACCTCCCGTTGCAAAGTA
>CBDUKC010000225.1:0-5193 GCA_965367705.1 uncultured Maribacter sp.
TGGCCTACCCAAGGTAATTTCGTTTTGATAGATCCTCCTGTGGAGGATATGAAATTTACTTCCTTAATGGAAAAACAAGGTATAATGGTACGTCCTGTGGGGGTCTTTGGTGCACCTGGAAAAGTTCGTATTTCTTTTGGTGTCAGAGCCGCTAACACGGCGATGCTTGCCGCTATTAAAACCGTGTTAAATAGTTAATAATTCAGGTATTATTATATAATTTTAATCAACATGTTGCAGGTGCAACAATAAATAAAAAAGATGGATACTACTACGTTACCAAAACTACATGAAAATGCTAAAGACTTTATGCCTATAAACGGTACGGACTATCTAGAGCTGTATGTTAGTAATTCTAAACAGGCGGCTCATTTTTATAAGACTGCTTTTGGATTTCAATCATTGGCCTATGCTGGCTTAGAAACTGGCCTTAAGGATAGAGAAAGCTACGTAGTGGTTCAGGATAAGATTCGTTTAGTGCTAACATCTCCTTTAAAGAGTGGGACAGTAATAGGCAAACATATAGATGACCATGGTGATGGGGTAAAAGTGGTTGCCTTATGGGTAGATGACGCTACCTATGCCTATAATACGGCTATGGAAAAGGGTGCAAAATCCTACATGGAGCCAAAGACCGAGGAAGATGCTCAAGGTACTGTTGTGCGTTCGGGAATATACACTTACGGTGAAACAGTCCATATTTTCGTAGAGCGTAAAGATTATAACGGCACATTTTTACCTGGCTATAGAAAATGGGAAACGCCAGATTATAATCCGTCATCTACAGGTTTAAAATTTGTAGATCATATGGTAGGTAATGTGGGTTGGAATAGAATGAACAAATGGGTAGATTTTTATGCAAACGTTTTAGGTTTTACTCAAATACTTTCCTTTGACGATAAGGATATTTCTACGGATTTTACCGCATTAATGAGTAAGGTAATGAGTAATGGAAACGGTCGTATCAAGTTTCCAATCAACGAGCCGGCTGAAGGGAAGAAAAAATCTCAGGTAGAAGAGTACTTAGATTTTTATGAAGGTGAAGGTATTCAGCATATCGCAGTAGCCACGGATGACATAATTAAAACCGTAAGAGAGTTAAAAAGTAGAGGAATAGAGTTTTTAAAAGTCCCGGACACGTACTATGATGTAGTTCTGGATCGTGTTGGAAAGATAGATGAAGATCTTGCCCCTTTAAGGGAACTAGGTATTTTGGTGGATCGAGATGATGAAGGGTATTTATTGCAAATTTTCACAAGACCGGTAGAGCCAAGGCCAACGATGTTCTTTGAAATTATTCAGAGAAAGGGCGCGCAGTCATTTGGAAAAGGTAACTTTAAAGCACTATTCGAAGCGATTGAGCGCGAGCAAGAGCTTAGAGGTACATTACATTAATAGTTAGGAGTTAGGAGTTCAGGTTCTGAGCTCCTAACTCCTAACTCCTAACTTTTTATTAAATGCCAATATATCACAACTTAGGAAAGTTTCCGAAAAAGCGGCACACCCAATTCAGGAAACCCGATGGGAACTTATATTATGAGCAACTTTTTGGCACTATCGGTTTTGATGGTATGTCTTCATTGCTTTACCATGTTCATAGACCTACTCAGGTTAAGGAAATTGGAAAGGCGATAGACATGACCCCAAAGATTGCTGTGGCCAAAAACATTGCTTCCCGCAAACTTATTGGTTTTGATATAGCGCCTAAAGATGATTTCTTGGAAGCGCGTGAACCTATGATGGTGAACAGCGATGTGTTAATTGGACTTGCCGCTCCAAGGAAGTCTATGACTGATTATTTTTATAAAAATTCCGATGCCGATGAGATGTTGTTCATTCACAAAGGAACGGGAACCTTGAAAACCTTCTTAGGTAATATTCCTTTTGAGTATGGAGATTACCTTATTGTTCCAAGAGGAATGATTTATCAGATGGAATTTGATACGGAAGACAATCGCATATTGTATGCAGAATCTGCACATCCAATATATACTCCAAAACGATATCGAAATTGGTTTGGACAGTTATTGGAACATTCGCCTTTCTGTGAGCGAGATTACAAGCTGCCACAGGACCTTCAAACACATGATGAGAAGGGCGACTTTGTAATGAAGATAAAGAAGCAGGGTATGTTGCATCATTTGGTCTATGCAACACATCCTTTTGATGTTGTAGGTTGGGACGGTTACAATTATCCCTACGGTTTTTCAATACATAATTTTGAGCCTATTACGGGACGCGTTCATCAACCGCCACCAGTGCACCAGACGTTTGAAACAAGTGCGTTTGTCATTTGTTCCTTCTGTCCGCGCTTGTATGATTACCATCCAAAATCCATTCCAGCGCCTTACAATCATTCCAATATAGATTCTGATGAGATGCTGTACTATGTAGATGGTGATTTCATGAGTAGAACCGGTATCGGTCCAGGATATATTTCACTGCATCCAGCAGGTATCCCGCATGGCCCCCACCCTGGAACGTATGAGGCAAGTATTGGCAAAACAAAGACCGAAGAGTTGGCTGTAATGATAGATACGTTCAAACCGCTACAACTTACAGAAAATGCGATGAAAATAGATGATGGTAAGTATTTTGCCTCATGGTTAGATAAAGAATAAACGCCTAAAACGGGTATGAATTAAAATAGATAATGTTCATTTCATACGTATAAATCTTAATATTTTACGTTAAACACAAGTACATGAAAAAGCTTACTTCTTGGTTGGATATTCCTTCCGATTCTGATTTTAGTATATATAATCTCCCTTTTGGCATCTTTTCAAAGAAAAAAGGAAAAACAAGAGCAGGTATCGCCATAGGGATACATATTGTTGATTTAGCAAGCTTGGCCGAAGCGGAATTGATAGATGTCTCTCCCTTTGTATTCAGGCAGTCCACTTTGAATGAATTTATTGGTTTGGGAAAAAAAGTAACCAACAAAGTAAGGCTAGACGTACAACGTTTATTGACGGATACAAATTCCCCTTTAAAGGGAAAGCCAGAAATGCTGGTTTTGCAGGCCGATGTTCAAATGCATCTACCGGTACATATTGGGGATTATACAGATTTTTATTCCAGTATAGAACATGCCACTAATGTGGGTAAAATGTTCCGTGACCCCGAGAACGCACTTTTGCCAAACTGGAGGCATATTCCGGTTGGTTATCATGGTAGAGCTTCATCTATTGTAGTGAGTGGTACGCCTATTAAAAGACCAAAGGGGCAATTGATGCCAAAAGATGCTACTGCTCCAGTATTTAAGGCTTCTGGAAGACTGGATTTTGAACTGGAAATGGGTTTCATTACAGGAAAAAATACGCAATTAGGCACTAGTGTGTCAACCAACGACGCTGAAGATTATATTTTTGGTCTGGCATTATTTAATGACTGGTCTGCACGTGATATTCAAAAATGGGAATATGTTCCTTTAGGTCCTTTTTTAGGAAAGAACTTTGGCTCTTCGATATCTCCTTGGATTGTCACTATAGAGGCTTTAGAACCTTTTAAGATTGCAGGGCCTAAACAAGACCCAGAGGTATTACCGTATTTGAAATATAAAGGAAATCAGAATTACGATGTACAATTGGAAGTTGCCTTGCAACCCGAAAATGGTGCCGAACTAACGGTGAGTAGTTCTAACTTTAAATACATGTATTGGAATATGGCGCAGCAACTGGCGCACCATACCATCAACGGCTGTAATATAAATATTGGAGATGTAATGGCATCAGGGACCATTTCTGGTACCGATGAAAGCTCTTATGGTTCTATGTTAGAGATATCATGGGGTGGTTCTAAACCTATTACCTTAAAAGATGGAAGTACCCGTACGTTTATAGAAGACCACGATACTGTAATTATGAGAGGGTTTGCTGAGAAGGATGGAATTAAAGTTGGTTTCGGTGAAGTAAGCGGAACTATTTTACCTGCTGATTAATTTAGAAAGTATTGATGAAGAAAAAAATAAAAACCATTTCCCCCTCGGATGTTTCGCAGCCAGAACTACATAGTTATTTACTAGCTGCAGTAGCACCACGGCCTATATGTTTTGCAAGTACGGTGGACAAGGATGGGAATGTAAATCTAAGTCCCTTTAGCTTCTTTAATGTATTTAGTTCCAACCCGCCTATACTTATCTTTTCTCCTGCTCGGAGTGGACGTGATGGCAGTATGAAGCACACGCATCAAAATGTTTTGGAAGTTCCAGAAGTGGTCATCAACATTGTAAATTATCCTATGGTAGAGCAGATGTCATTGTCTAGCACAGCTTACGATAAAGGGATAAATGAATTTGAAAAAGCAGGATTTACACAAGTAAAGAGTGATGTTGTTTCCCCACCAAGAGTAGGGGAGGCACCAGTAGCTTTAGAGTGTACGGTAACTCAAGTAATTCCTTTGGCAGATGCACCTGGAGCTGGAAATTTGGTTTTAGCGAGAGTGGAGCGTATGCATATCCAAGAAGAATATTTGGATGCGGACGGACAATTAGACACCCAGAAATTAGACTTAATAGGGAGAATGGGCGGCAGTTGGTATACCCGTTCTAGTGGCGATTCTCTTTTTGAAATTCCTAAGCCTTTGCGTACAAAGGGTATTGGGGTAGACAGTCTTCCAGATGCCGTGGTTCGTAGTACCGTGCTTACCGGAAATAATTTAGGACGATTAGGTAATTTAGAAGCCCTACCTTCTGCTCAAGCAATAGCTGATATCGCGCAAGATAGCGAGGTCATGTCGCTATCCGAAACATCAGATACGGTTCAATTAAAAGAAAAAACACATCAATTGGCAAAGAATTGGATAGAAGCTAATCGAGCAAACGAAGCACTTGCGCTTTTGCTTAGTTTGGACTAAACGCTTCAATTTGCGATAGGTGCTCCTTGTCTCCTGTCAGTTGCCATTGCCCTAAGCTGATAGGAATATTACCAATACTGTTAAGGCCATCGAAAAAGGATTTTAGTTGAAACTCAGTTCCCTCGGTTTCCAATTTTCTGGCATACTCCGCTAGCGCTTGCTCTACCAGATATTTACCAGTAATATAGCTGGTGCCGTAGCCTGGTTGTCTTAAATAAAGGTGTTGCTCAAATAGCAAGAGTTCTTTCTCGGTTTTCATCCATCCCCTTGGGGTGTAATTCGAATGTATTTTTCCAGCTTCTTCCATGGTCATTTCGTTCGCATGAGCATATAGGGAGC
>CBDUKC010000226.1:0-5175 GCA_965367705.1 uncultured Maribacter sp.
ACGGAGTAATAAGTGTAATTACAGCGGCAAATACCCAATGTATACTAACACCCCAGGATTGGCCATAGGCACGGACGCTATTAGGAAATATTTCAGAAATAAATACCCAAATAACGGCACCTTGTCCAATAGCATGTGAGGCTACAAAAGAACAGATGAAAATTAGGGTTAAGGTGGATCCTAGTTCCATTTGAAAGCAGAGTCCCACCATAACTAGGCTTATAATATACCCTACAGAACCGATAATGATGAGTTGTCTCCTTCCTAGTTTATCCAATAATCGAATGCCTATAAACGTAAATAAGAAATTTATTATACCGATGGCAATGGAATTGAAAAGTGATTCTTTCCCCCCTAATCCTGCTTGCTCTAAAATCTCTGGCGCATAGTAAAGTACAAAGTTGATTCCAGAAAGTTGATTGAAGAATGCGATAAAAAATGCCAACCAAAGCACCTTGGAATATTTTTTCTGAAATAGGTTTTCACTGGTTTTCGAATGGCTTAAATCTAGTTTTATTTCAAGTAATTGTTCGCTGGCTTTTTCCTTAGAGTGAATCAGTTCTAACACACCTAATGCAGCTACATCATCTTTCTTATGAAGCGCCAACCATCTAGGGCTATTGGGCACTTTAAGTACCATAATGGTATAAATAAAGGCCGGAATTGCCTCTACACCCAACATCCATCGCCAATCATTTGCACCATCAAAGCCTTTGAGCAACCAGTTGGATACAAAGGCGATTAGAATTCCAAATACCAACCAGAATTGATATAGCCCACCCATTTTACCACGATTTTCTTTTGATGTAATCTCCGAAATATATATAGGAGCCGCAACAGAAGAAACACCAACACCTACACCACCAATGAATCGAAAAGCAGAAAAAGAATAAGGGTCTTGTGCAAGTGCCGAACCTATGGCAGAAACAAAGAAGAGAATACCTATCCAGAACAATGTTTTTTTACGCCCAATTTGTTTGGTAGGGATACCACCAAATAGCGACCCGAAAACGGTGCCCCAAAGGGCCATGCTCATAATAAAGGTTCCATGAAATAGGGGAGAAGTATCCCATAGTTGTTTAATAGGTTCGTTGGCTCCACTTATGACTACAGTATCAAAACCAAACAAAAAACCTGCAAGTGCTACGGTAATTGACCAAACGACAATTTTATTCATAGAAATAATTTTAACAACTTCTAAATATAACAAAACAAAACTTTAACATACCTCAGAATCTGTATAAGTATCTTTATAGTCAGAATTAATGTACTTAAACTATATCATCATGAAAGGAAAAGTTGCTTATATAACGGGAGGAACAAAAGGGATTGGCTATGGGATTGCAGAACGGTTATTGGAAGCTGGGATGAACGTGGCGATTAGTGGTAGAAGTACGGAAAGTGTAAATCTTGCCTTAGAAAATTTAAATAATGACAGAGTAATTGGTTTGGTTTCAGATGTCTCCGTTTTACAGGATGAAGTGAAGGCGGTTAAAACCATTTTAGATACGTGGGGGCAGCTAGATGTAGTTTTGGCCAATGCAGGTCTTGGACATTTTGCTCCAGTAGATGAGCTTACAGAAACACAATGGCACCAAATGATTAGTGTAAATCTCAATGGGGTTTTTCATACACTCAAAGCTTCTGTGGAAGCTTTAAAAGCGTCCAAAGGTTATTATATGACGGTGGCAAGTTTGGCGGGAACTAACTTTTTTGCATCTGGTGCGGGGTATAATGCTACTAAGTTTGGAGTAGTTGGGTTCACACAAGCTGTTATGTTGGATTTAAGGAAGTATGGTATTAAAGTAACTACCATAATGCCAGGCTCTGTAGCTACACATTTCAATAATAATGAACCCAACGAAAAAGACGCTTGGAAAATTCAGCCCGAGGATATAGGAACATTGGTAGTGGATTTATTACAGATGAACCCGAGGACCTTACCTAGTAAAATTGAGGTGAGGCCCACGCGACCAGATCAAAAGTAGCTAGACTTCTTTTTCTAGGAACGGTATTTCTGGATTGTTTATTTCTTTTATAAGTTCATGTAGAACGATTTCAAAGTTTGACAAGGTTTCTTGGTTGATTACATGTTGCTTAGGCCCCTTTATCCCTTCTTTAAAGGCAAATAGGAGTACACCCTCATTGATGTTCTTCAGAGATATTATACCCGCCTCTATAGCTTCGTTTGGATATTGAATCGAGTACATATAGGAATAACATAGGAGTTGAAACGCCTTACTAAATTTATAGTCATCGGTGAGATGTTCCCATGATACAATCTCGACATTCTTTCGTTCTACCTTTCCGGTTTTGTAATCGATAATTCTTGTTGTTCCGTTCACTTCATCTATACGGTCCAGTTTTCCTTTAAGAACAACAGGGTGGTTAATACCCTCAATGTTCATAGATATTCGCATGGTCTCTTCTAGCGCAATAATTTTTATAGACTGTTGTTCTAATTGCTTTATTTCTGTATCGATAAAGTTTGAAATGTATTTGTAGATGACATGAAATGATAAATAGTTTTTTCCAGTACTAATGTCACCATCGAAATAAGACTTCTGAAAGTTGCGCTTTATGGTTTCGTTCAACTTGTGTTTAGCCTCGAGAAGGTGTTCTTTTAAGAGCGTAATTCCTACATAAGGAGTGTATAGCTCCTCTAATGTGTCATGGACAATAGTGCCAAAAGTATTGGCCGCGATAGTTTCTTCTACTGCTAAGGTATCTCTAATACCTAATAGATTTTGCTTATAAAAGTCTAAAGGATTTCTTATATAATTACTTAAGGAACTTGGAGAGAATCCTGTATCTGAGTACTTGGCGATGGTACGCAGTAGACTATCGGATTTGGTAATTGAATCTAGGGAATATACGATGGGTTGTAGCTTGGGCGATGCTATTTTTTCTATGATACCTACCCTGTTATCTTCGGTAAGTAATTGTGTGATAAGCCGACTTTTTTCTCCTCCCTCTAGCACATCTGGTTCGGTATTATACAACAGATAAACATTTTTTGCCCTTTGTAGTAAGCGGTAAAAGTGGTACGTATACACGGCATCTTTTTCTTTATAGGTTGGAAGTCCGTGAGCTATTTTTAAATCAAAAGGAATAAACGAATTGTTGGATTTTCCTGATGGAAGAATACCTTCATTCACCGAGGTAAGGATCACTGTTTCAAAATCTAGATTTCTGCTCTCAAGCATACCCATGAGTTGTAAACCTTCTAAGGGGTCTCCTTGAAAGTCTAATGTTTCTTTGGATAATAGTTGTTTAACAAGGTTTTTAAGAGCCTTTTGATTTGTAATATAACCATACGTCTCGGTTAGGTGTTTGATTTGTATGAATAGGGTATGAAATCTATAGAGTTGTTCAAGCGCAAGTGTATTGTTTTCTTTTAGAAAGGTTTTTTTTAAAAGGGCAACTAGATGGGTACACTGTTCTAGAAATTCTATAGGTTGCTTATGTTCTTTAGAGAAAAGAACTTGTATCACTGGATGTTGTGACCCTACTATTGCTGTGACATCTTTTAAACTAACGAATGTCCAATTTCTTGTTTTAAGGGTATGTAGAATAGCGGCTTGGTTAATTTCAAAGTGGTTTAGTAGAGCAGTGCAATAGGGATGTGTAATAAATTTTATAAAATCCTTAAAAAACCATCCTTTTCGGTTGGTTAGTTCGTGTAACTCAAAATAACCAATGAATAATCCCGCTAATGGTGTAAGGTCTAATTTCTGACCCATTGTGATGTTTACGGAAGGTATGGAAGTTGGTATGGAATTGAGTAATGGGCTTAACAGGGTCTCATCACCTAAGATAAGAGCAGTGTGCTTTAAAGATTCGGGTTTGTTCTTTCGCAAGCCCTTTAGGAGATTTCCTATATACTTAGCTTGGGAGACGTTTTTTGGAACACCGATGACCTCAATATTTTTTTGTTGACGGTAATAGCTGCTAGGTCCTTTTAAATCTGAATTTTTGAAATATGACCAGCTTTCGATATGCTGCCTTATAAAAAGACCCGCATCGTGTATTTTATCTGCAATAAAATAAGGGTCTATGTCCCAATATATTTGAGATGAATTATCTTTTAGTATGGCTTGGATGATAGTGCTCTCTGCTTTGTTAAGCGCATTAAACCCTAAAAAAATATGTGTCTTTAGTTCGGTTCCTAAATATTGGTCTAGATGAATGGAGGCTTGCCTATAAACTAATCCTTGATGTCCTAAGCCTTTACGAACAAGGTTGTTATTGAATGTTTGATAAATGGGCAGAATATTTTCCCAAAAGCTAAGGTAATTCTTAATAAGGGTAGTCTTCTCTGAATCTGCAGACCAATGGTTTACTTCCTGAATTGCACTTAGATTAGAGAATAATGATTTAGCATCGACTAAGTAGCGATCTATTTCATTAAAGTCTTGTAGTAATGTTTCTCCCCAGGTAAGGAAGGTGTCAAAGCTTTCTTTGTCGTAACTACCTGTTTGAAGGTATGCCCCGTAGAGTTCAAATATCTGTTCTGTATTGGTCGCATAGGTAAGGCCTGATATTCGTTCTACAAACTCTTCTATGCTATATACGACAGGAGCAAATATAGTTTTCCCAGCCTTTTTTGAAATAGCCTGTTTTAGGAACGTTCCAGCACGCTTACTTGGGAGTATAAATATAATATCAGATATAGACCCTTGTTCTTCCCATACCTTGTGGACTACCTCATCTATAAAAGTCTGCATGGTGTAAAAATAAAAAAGCTCCGCGGAATGCGGAGCTTTTTAAATATTAAAACACTTAGTTTTTAATAACTTATTTTACCAAGTTTATTTCTACTCTTCTATTTGCTCTTCTACCATTTCTAGTATTGTTCGTAGCAATTGGCTTTTCTTCACCATATCCTAAAGCAGATAATCTGAATTCTTCGATTCCTTGATCAACTAGGAATTCTTTTACAGAAAGAGCTCTAGACTCAGAAAGGCTTTGGTTTAGTTTAGCACTACCTACACTATCAGTATGACCTTCAACAGTAAACTTAGCATTAGGATACTCCTTAAGGATTCCAATGATATCTACCATTACAGCAGTAGATTCAGCTTTGATTGAAGATTTACCTGTATCAAACAAGATAGTTTTAGCGTAGTTGTTCAATGCTTTCTGAACTGCTTCAGTAAGTTCTGGACATCCTTG
>CBDUKC010000227.1:0-5148 GCA_965367705.1 uncultured Maribacter sp.
CAAGAAGAGATTGAGATTGCCGTTAACGAGAACGATTTGTTAGCCTACGGAATTTCTTTTACCGAGCTTGCACAAGCAGTTGGTAACGCAAATATTTTAGTAACCGGGGGTACCATCAAGACAGATGCCGAAGAATATTTAATCAGGGCCAATAACAGGTCCTATTATGGGGATGAACTTTCTAACCTCATAGTGAGGGCAGATGCTTCGGGTAGTACTATACGATTAAAAGATATTGCAACCATTAGGGATCGATTTGCTGAATCTCCAGACGCCTCCTATTTTAACGGTAACCTCTCGGTAAATACTACTATAACGAGTACCAATACAGAGGATTTGGTAAGTTCTGCCGAGAAGGTAAAAGTATATGTTGAGGAGTTTAATGAGAAGTATAATAACGTGCAGTTAGATGTGGTTTCTGACCTTTCTACAACATTAGTACAACGAACACAATTGTTGACGGAGAATGCCATTATGGGTATGATTCTTGTCCTGATTTTTTTATCCCTTTTCCTCAACACAAGATTAGCCTTTTGGGTAGCTTTTGGACTACCTGTTGCCTTTTTGGGAATGTTTGTTTTTGCAGGATATTTTGATGTTACCATAAACGTACTTTCCCTTTTTGGGATGATTATCGTTATTGGTATATTGGTAGATGATGGTATTGTTATTGCCGAAAATATCTATCAACACTATGAAAAAGGAAAAACCCCCGTACAAGCTGCCGTAGATGGCACTATGGAGGTGTTGCCTCCAATTATTTCAGCGATTATTACGACCATTCTGGCCTTTTCTATCTTTCTGTTTCTGGATAGTAGAATTGGAGAGTTTTTTGGTGAGGTATCTGTAATTGTGATTCTTACCTTGGCCGTTTCTTTGATAGAGGCATTGATTATACTACCTGCTCACTTGGCGCATTCTAAAGCGTTACAGCCTGTGGACGATAAGCCTAAAAAGGGCATGGGTAAGGCCTTTGCGAAGTTGAGAATCTTCAATGAATCCGGTGATAAGTTTATGTCTTGGATGCGAGACAAACTCTATACGCCTGCAATTTTGTTTGCCCTTAGAAACAAAATTTTAACCTTTAGTTTTTTTACCGCCGCCCTTATTTTGACATTGGGTTCCGTTGGTGGAGGAATTATAAGGACTGCTTTTTTTCCTAGGATTGCAAGTGATCGAGTTCAAGTAGAGTTGCAAATGCCTAATGGTACTAATGAAAGAGTTACGGATTCTATTATCAGTCTTATAGAGGAGAAAGCAGAAATTGTAAATCAGGAACTGACCGAAAAATATTTAAAGGGTACAGGGAAGGTGCTTTTTGAAAATATGATTCGCAGGGCTGGACCTGGATCAGCTACAGCGAGATTGACGATAAATTTATTGCCTGGGGAGGAAAGACCTGATGAAATTGCATCCGACATGGTTACGGGAAGGCTCCAAGAGCTTATGGGTCCAGTAGTGGGTGCAGAGAGTCTCATTTACGGATCTGGTGGTAATTTTGGTGGTTCTCCAGTATCGGTTTCATTGCTAGGGAATAATATAACCGAGTTGAAGGCTGCTAAAAAGGAACTTAAAACTGCCTTGGAAAATAATGCAGCGCTAAAGGATATTGCTGATAACGATCCTGCGGGTATTAAGGAAATACGTTTGGAACTTAGGGAGAACGCATACCTTCTAGGGTTGGATCTTAGAAATGTAATGAACCAAGTAAGAGCTGGTTTCTTTGGAACTCAAGCACAGCGTTTTCAGCGTTCACAAGATGAGATTCGTGTTTGGGTCCGGTATGATAGAGAAAATAGATCCTCCATTTCAGACTTGGACGAAATGCGTATTATGACTCCAAGTGGTAGTCGCGTTCCTTTAAAGGAAATTGCAGAGTACACTATTGAACGTGGCGATGTAGCGATTAATAGATTGGAAGGTAGGCGTGAGATTCAGATATCTGCAGATTTAAAAAACCCAAAGGATAGTCCAACCGATATTATGGCTGAGATACAGAATGTAGTACTGCCAGAAATATTATCAAAATACCCTACCGTTTCTCCATCTTATGAAGGACAGAATAGGGAAGTAGGAAAGCTTACCGGTTCTTTAAAGGTCGTAGGGTTGTCAGTTTTGCTTCTTATATACATTACCATTGCATTTACCTTTAGAAGTTTCAGTCAGCCTTTATTGTTATTGGTTATGGTTCCATTTAGTTTAACGGCGGTAGCATGGGGTCACTGGATTCATGATTTCCCTATTAACGTACTATCTCTTTTGGGAATTATAGCATTAGTAGGAATTATGGTTAACGACGGTTTAGTATTGATTGGAAGGTTCAACACCAATCTTAGGGAGGGTATGACCTTCGATGCCGCTATTTTGGAGGCTGGCCGATCTAGGTTTAGAGCCATATTTTTAACCTCTATTACGACTATTGCAGGTTTAGCTCCATTGATGCTAGAGACCAGTAGGCAGGCGCAGTTCCTTAAGCCAATGGCAATTTCCATTGCTTATGGTATAGGGATGGCTACGGTACTTACCTTGTTGCTTTTGCCTTTGTTTCTTTCCTTCGGTAATATTCTAAAAGCCAAGAGTGGTACTTTCGGATCGGGATATAAGATTACCAAAGAGGAGGTAGAGCGTGCTATAAAGGAAAAAAAGGAAGGGCTACACTTAGAAGGCAAACACGAATACATATCGGATACCAATAGCAAGAAACTACCTGTGCATACAAATAATGGTAGCGAAACAGAAAAGAAATTAGAAGGAACTACAGTAGAATGATAAAATCAAAGTCAATTGCCATATTTCTATTAATGCCTTTTACGGTATTAATGGCACAAGAGAAGCTCCTTTCAAAGGAAGAAGCCGTAATCAAAGCGTTGGAGAATAATTTTGGTATACGAGTGGCCAAAAATCAAGTTGAAATTGCTGAAAACAACAGTAGTGTGCTCAATTCTGGTTTTCTACCTACCCTTACCGGAAATGCGGGGGCCAATTATCAAAGGGATGATTCTACTTTTGAATTCCCTGGTCAGTTTTTTCCTGATCCCGATACAGGTGAACCTATTCCTAGGCCAGATGCCAGCTTATATAAGGCCGAAGCACAGCGATATAACGCAGGATTAACAGCAAATTACACCTTGTTTGATGGTCTTGGTCGGTTTTATACGTTTAAGAGCTTAAAGGAGCAGTATCAGTTAAGTAGTTTACAAGCTCGGGAAACTATAGAGAACACAATGATACAGCTGTTTAGTGTGTATTTTGAAATTGCACGCTTAACAGAGAATAAGAAGGTTCAGCAACAAGCGTTAGAAATTTCCAAACAACGTATTACAAGATCGGAATACGCTTTTGAATATGGGCAAAATACTAAATTGGATATTTTAAATGCCCAGGTGGATGTTACTAACGATAGTATTAATCTATTAGTAACGAATCAGCAATTGGCCAATGCTAAACGAGACCTTAATTTGGTATTGAATCAGGATTTGAACGAAGTATATCAGGTAGATACGTTAATTACGTTTATTCCGAAGCTGAAGTTAGATCAGTTTATGGAAGAGGCAGCTGTGAACAATGTGGCCATATTGCAAACGGAGCGTAATTTAGCAATCAATGCTTACGATATTAAGGTAAGTAATTCTGGCTACCTACCTACTCTTGACCTCTCAGGTTCTTATGGTTGGAATCTGAATCAAAATGCAGCGTCAGCATTCTTTCCAGGGGTTAATGTGAATAATGATAGAAGTTTTGGACTGGGTGCGCGGCTAACATGGAATCTTTTTGATGGTGGCGGAACCACTGTGAGGGTGAAGAATGCAAAAATCGCCTATAAAAATCAAGAATTGTTAAAAGAACAAGTTGCCATGGAAGTAGACAGGGATATTAAAAATGCCATGGAGATTTACGAGAATCGATTGAATATTTATAGAATACAAACTCAAAACGTACTTACTAATCAAAATAACTTTGAGCGGTCTGCAGAGCAGTTTCAGTTAGGCAGAATCACCTCCATTGAATTTAGACAGGCACAAATCAATTTGTTAAATGCTCAAACAACTAAAAACTTGGCCAAGTACGATGCTAAATTGTCTGAATTACAATTATTGCAACTTACGGGGCAATTGCTAAACGTAGAATTATAAAGTAATGAGCAACAAAGTAGCAACTAAAATTAAATAAAATGTACAACGATAGAACTAAAAAGGAGTTGTTGGAAATTTTGGAGCAATACCAAATGCTCACCTTTGAATCGCAATTAAGTCTGAACGCGGAACTGGAATCTAGAGGGCTGGTTGTAGATAAGAGTGAACTAGATTTAGCTATCGAAGTTAAGATGTCCCAAATAAATAATTTGGAATATTTAGATCAACTTGGTTTTAATGCAACAATTGATAATCACAGTATAACGGTTACAAGAACAATGAGTGCCGTGGTGGCAAATGCGATTGCTGTTGTTTTTGGAGTACTAGTATTTCTATTGGGGGTATACGGCGTAAGTTCATTGGTCTCTATGTTTGTTAACGGAGAGGATATAAATGTTTTTTCGCTAGCCGTTAATTTAGCTATGTCTACGCTTATTCTTGTTGCATTCAGTTTTTTTAACGGAATAAAAAGGTTAATCGATTTTGCGGGATTCAGATTGTCTAATCACGATGGAACGATTACAATGAAAAAGCGGTTTGATCTTAAATTAGAGGAAATAAAAGAAAAAGCTTCCGAACTGTTTTTGGAAACAGATGAAGAAGAACTCGTATTAAAACTAGGTGATTACGCCGTTTTTAATTCTAATGCGGATAATTTAGTTCAAAGACTCACCATAGAGCACTTGACTAGTTTGCTTAAAAAAGAATAAAGGACATTCATGTACGAACATTTTTTTCAATGCCCGTACTGTTGGGAGGAGATTTCCATGTTGTTGGATACATCTGTTACCAAGCAAACGTATATTGAGGATTGCGAAGTTTGTTGCAGGCCCATTGAGGTCATGACACAGTTTAGTGGAGATGAATTAGTTGCTTTTGATGCTCTTGATATAGGTCAGTAGGTAGCAGCTTTATTAGTTATAAAATAAAAAACCACACCTAACTAGGCGTGGTTTTTTAAGTGATGTGATGGCACTAGGATTCGAACCTAGGACCGCCTGCTTAGAAGGCAGGT
>CBDUKC010000228.1:0-5104 GCA_965367705.1 uncultured Maribacter sp.
GATGAGCCTGGAAATTATTTTGGCGATGAGTATGGAAGTGTAGGGTGGCCCGCTTGTGGTGAAATAGATATTCTGGAACAGACGGGATGGGATAAGTCCAAAACATTGTCTTACTTTCATTGGGGAGACACCAATACAGGCGAGTATAAAACTGATGGAGGTGATCTTGTTACAGCTGGGACCACGGAGGAATTTCATGTATATTCGCTTGTATGGACTAGCACAAGTATGATTGCAAGTATAGATGATGCGGTGGTATTTGAGCTGTCCAATACGGATGATAAACCTTTTGATAATCCACACTATTTGCTATTGAATTTAGCCATGGGTGGAAATTTAGGAGGAGATATTTCGGAGAATTTTACTGAGGATACTTTCGAAATCGATTATGTTAGAATTTATCAGTAATAGCGTTAAGCTGTTATTTTAGTTTCGAATTAAAAAACCAGTAGTTAACTTACTGGTTTTTTTATCTTTAGAAACTAGATTTTTTCTAGTGTAACAGTAGCGTACTTAAAAAAACCAAACCAACTAATTATGAATACTTCAGACAACACCGTTCAAATGAACAAATCTTACACTGTTTTAATTAGTTTAATTGTCGCCTTGGGTGGGTTCTTGCTGGGCTTTGATAGTGCAGTTATTTCTGGTGCTATAAAAGGTATTACCATTTATTTTGAAATGACCGATGCTATGCTTGGTTTCGCTGTTGGTTGTGTTGTTTTCGGTGCCATGGCAGGTAATTTATTGGCAGGTCCGCTTGCGGATAAATTTGGCAGGAAGAATGTTCTGATTGTTGTTGCTGCATTGTTTACCGTCTCGGCAACCTGGTCTGCTTTTGCAACAGGTTATAATGAGTTTATTATTGCTCGAATTATTGGTGGCGTTGGCATTGGAGGGGCAATTTTGATTGCGCCTATATATATTGCAGAAATTGCACCGGCAAAATTAAGAGGAAGTTTGGTTTCTTTTAATCAGCTAAATATAGTAATAGGTATTTCGGTTGCTTACTTTTCGAACTATTTCCTAATTAATATGGAAGGAGACAGCTGGCGCTGGATGTTAGGAGTTGAAGCGATACCAGCTTTAATTTATTTCATTACTTTATTTACGGTTCCTAAAAGTCCTAGATGGTTAATACAGCGATTGAATAAAGTAGAATTGGCACGTGTGGTGTTAATGAAAATAGGGGGAGAACGATATGCCGAAGCAACCATTGTAGAAATTCAAAAAGGAGTTGACAAAAAAGAGCCTAAAGGGAAACTTGCGGATATTTTCCAAAGTAAATATGCAGTTATAATGGTAATTGCCTTAGGAATTGCTTTTTTTCAGCAAATAACCGGTATTAATGCGGTTTTCTATTATGCACCTACCATTTTTGAACAAGCAGGAGGTAGTACGGATTCTTCTTTTTTACAAGCAATTGTTGTTGGTCTCACAAATCTAGTTTTTACACTGGTAGCTATCTGGTTAATAGATAAGCTGGGAAGAAAACCACTATTGCTTATAGGTTCTAGTTTTATGACCATAGCATTGCTTATGGCTGCTTTTGCTTTTAATAATGCTACCTACGATTTTAATGACAACACGCTTTCCAAGATTGAAAGTGTAGAAATTAGAACGGCACTTCTAGATTTGAAAGGCGAATCTTTTGATAGTCAAGGATCGCTTTTTGTAGCTTTAGAGCAAAGGTTGGACACCGCACAATTTCTAGACTTTAAACGGAACCAAATTTCAAATTTCATACAAATTAATGCTACCCTTGTGCTCATAGCTATTTTGTTATATGTGGCGTCTTTTGCTATTTCTCTGGGCCCAGTAATGTGGGCTTTAATTTCCGAAATATTTCCAACAAAAATAAAAGGTATCGCAATTTCTGTAGTTGGATTCTTTAATTCACTGGTTAGTTTCTCCGTAACTCAAATATTTCCTTGGGAGCTTTCGAATTTAGGTCCCACCTTAACGTTTGGAATCTATGCCCTGTTCTCATTCTTAGCAATACTCTTCGTGCAGAAGTATGTAATTGAAACTAAGGGGAAATCCTTGGAAGAAGTAGAGGAAATGCTAGTGAGAAAATAAATTGGTTTAGAAGAATTTCGATGTAATCAACTAAATTTAAAAATATTAAATAACCTACTATAGTTTTTAAAGATGGAGTATACCAAAATAAACGAAGAAGGATTTTATAAAATAGAAAATAGCGATTCCTTACGTCCCTTCTTTATGAGTGTAGTGAGTGATTCCGATCATTGGATGTTTATTTCCAGCAATGGAGGTTTGACCGCAGGTAGAAGAAACAGCGAGTATTCCTTGTTTCCTTATTACACTGATGATAAAATAACCGAGTCATTTGAGACTACCGGTAGCAAATCAATCTTCTTGGTAGAATCTTCAGGTAAAAATGTCGTGTGGGAGCCATTTTCCGATAGGTATACAGGGGTATTTAACTACACCAGAAACCTATATAAAAATGAGTATGGTAACAAGTTAATATTTGAAGAGGTAAATCACGATATTGGGCTAAGATACAGATGTGAATGGAACTCCAGTACTGTTTTCGGTTTTGTAAAAAGGAGTACACTTCTTAATATGAACGGCAGTTCCATAAAGGTTAAACTTTTAGATGGATTGCAGAATGTATTGCCATATGGAATAGCTACAGATGTGCAAGTGGCTTCTAGTAATTTAGTGGATGCCTACAAAAAAAGTGAACTTTTAGAAAAATCCGGTTTAGGAATGTTTACACTTAGTGCCATTATTGTTGATAAGGCAGAACCTAGTGAAGCATTAAAAGCGAATGTTGTTTGGTCTCTTGGTTTGGATTCTAAAAAAGTGCTACTGTCTTCTATTCAACTTAATGCCTTTAGGAAAACAGGAATAGTTAACGAAGAAAAGGATATAAGGGCTGAGAAAGGTGCGTATCTGGTTGCATCAGAGTTGGACTTGGCAGCTAATGCAGAGAAAGAGTGGCTCATTATAGCCAATGTAAATCAAGGCCCATCTGCCGTAGTTAATCTTTCTGAAAAAATTAAGAGTGACAAAAATTTATGGGATGCCGTAATGAGTGATGTGGAACTGGGCACCCGAAATTTATTGGGGTTAACTACCGCAGCTGATGGGAAACAGGTTACAGCGGATAACAGAAGAAATACAAGACATTATGCCAATGTGCTTTTTAATATTATGCGAGGTGGTATTTTTGATGATAATTATACTATTGAAAAGCAGGATTTTATAACCTATATCAGAAAGGCGAATAATGAAGTGTTCGTTCAGAATAATGCTGTATTAGAGGGCTTTCCGGAAAAAATTCAATTACCTCAATTAAAGCAATTAGCAGCCGAAAATGAGGATAGGAATTTTTCTCGCTTATGTTTGGAATATTTGCCCTTGAAGTTTAGTAGAAGACACGGGGACCCAAGTAGACCTTGGAATAAATTCTCTATAAATACAAGAAATGAAATAGACGGTTCCAAAGTGTTAGATTATCAAGGTAATTGGAGGGATATTTTTCAGAATTGGGAGGCATTGGCCCACTCGTATCCAGAATTTATGGAGAATATGATTCATAAATTCTTAAATGCAACAACTTTTGATGGATACAACCCGTATAGGGTAACCAAAGACGGGTTTGATTGGGAGACTATAGAACCAGATGATCCATGGTCTTACATTGGTTATTGGGGGGACCATCAAATTATATATTTATTAAAGTTTTTAGAATTCATAGAAGGACATTATCCAAACAAACTGGCAGCGTATTTTAATGCGGATTTCTTCGTATATGCTAATGTACCCTATGTCATAAAACCCTACGCTGAGTTACTTAAAAACCCTAAGGATACTATAGAATTTAATGAGAAGTCTGACGCTGAAATTCGCGAAAAACGAAATTTGAAAGGAGCAGATGGTGCTTTGTTGCATACTTCGGATAATGCGATATACAGGGTAAATCTTATAGAAAAGTTATTGGCCACCTTATTGGCTAAATGTTCAAATTTCATTCCAGAAGGTGGTATTTGGATGAATACCCAAAGACCAGAGTGGAACGATGCAAATAATGCTTTGGTAGGTAATGGGGTTTCCATGGTTACGCTTTACTACATGCGTCGCTTTTTTATCTTTTTTAAGAAGTTAGTAGAAAATGCCTCGGTTGATAAAATGCCGATTTCTACTGAATTAAATACATTCTTTAAAGAAACGATACATGTGCTGCAATCACAGATGGGTGCTTTAAACAACACTATATCTAATAAAGATCGTAAAACCGTTATGGATGGTTTAGGCATTGCGGCCAGCGATTATAGAACTGGTATTTATGCAAAAGGTTTTTCCACACAAAAAGAAAATGTTACTAAAAATGACCTACTGCGTTTTTCTGAAATGGTACTGATTTTTATCGACCATTCTATTAAGGCGAATAAGCGTACAGACAATTTGTATCATGCCTATAACCTGATGACGGTTGAAAATGATGAGGAGGTATCTATTTCGTATTTAAGCGAAATGTTGGAAGGTCAGGTTGCGGTGCTTAGTTCGGGATATTTAAACGCTACCCAATGTCTTGAGGTGTTGGATGCATTAAAGCAAAGTGCTCTGTTTAGAGAAGATCAGTATAGTTATCTTCTGTATCCGAATAAAGAACTGCCTCGGTTCACGGAACGGAACAATATACCTAAGGACGCTATTTTTTCTTCTAAATTAGTACAACAATTGTTAGCAGACGGCAACTTAGAGGTAGTGGAACAAGACGTGAAGGGTGACTATCATTTTAACGGAAAATTTAATAATGCCAAAAGTTTAGAAACAGCCTTGAACGCTTTAGATTCCTCATACAAGAATTTGGTGGCCTCTGAAAAAGAAAGCTTACTACAGGTTTTTGAGGATGTATTTAATCATAAATCATTTACGGGACGCTCAGGTACTTTTTATGGCTATGAAGGATTAGGCTCTATCTACTGGCACATGGTGTCTAAGCTGGCATTAGCTGTACAAGAATGTTGTATCAAAGCCTTTGAAGAGCAAGAAAGTGACGAAGTCATAGGTAGGCTTCTAGAGCACTACTATGAAATAAACGCAGGAATAGGCGTACACAAATCGCCAG
>CBDUKC010000229.1:0-5098 GCA_965367705.1 uncultured Maribacter sp.
ATGGATAGGTCAGGCTTTAGAAGATAGCGTGCGGAGACTCTGACCTCCGGACCGCCAAAAGTTTTAATTACCTCGCCACTACCATAACTTATGGTGTCCAAAACGGTAGACTCGTTGCGCGGCAGCCCGTCCTGATATGTGCGTTGTGTTCCCGAACCCAGCGCAGCAAAAAACGCGTACCTAAGTCCTAAGTTTACTAATAACTTTTCGCCGATATTGATTTCATCGCCAACGAATAGTGCCCCTTCCAAGGCCTGTTCCTGATCTATAAATACCGAATTTACATTCGAGTTACCTCCAGTTGGCACTATACTGCCTGGATTTACGGAATATAGCTTTGCCGCTACACCATAATCCAATGTATGGATATCGTTCAACTTGGTACGAAGCTTATATTTCACGCCGGTTTCCTCAATAGAATAATCTAGGTCAAAATCTGTATTGGCCTCGCCATCAAAATCAATTCCAAAACCGTAGCGGCTATTATCTAATACCAATGCGCCATTGGTCTTTTCATTATAGCGGTGATCCCATCTTGCGGAAAAAAGCCTATTGTTATAGTTATACAACGAATCGGAAGTGATGGAAAAAGCATCGCCACTGTAATACGCCGTAGCTTTCACCTCGTTATTATCATCTATCCGGTTATGATATTTAAGAATTCCATCAAAAAAAGAAGCATTACTGTTTTGTAGCGATGGCTCGTCTAGGGAACGCAGAATCCAATCGGCATAAGCACCTCTTGCGCCTACCACCAATGACGATTTGTTTTTTTGCAATGGAATTTCCAAGGCCAGATTACCCGTAACGGGACCTATGGACCCTTCTCCGGAAATCTCCTCTACGTTTCCGTTTTTGGTTCGTATATCGAACACGGAGGACAAACGGCCTCCAAACTCTACCGGTACCGCTCCCTTATATATATCTACCCCTTTCGTGGTAAACGGGTTTAAGGCTTGGAAAATACCGAAAAAATGTTGTGGATTGTAGATGACAGCATCGTCCAACAAGACTAGATTTTGATCCGTTTTTCCACCGCGTACATTGAGCCCTGTAGCTCCTTCGCCTGCTGATGATATTCCAGGTAAGGCCTTAGCTACTTGTAATATATCACGCTCTCCAAGGACAAGAGGAATATTCTTGGACTCCTCCGAATCTATCTGTTCACTCCCGGTAATTGCATCTTCTACATTCTTAGCAGCATCTGCTTCCACTACCACTTCGTCCAATTGTTGCAGGCCTTCTTCCAATACCAAGTTTAGACTGCCATCGCTGTACATGATTACCTCGCGTTCCGTTGCAGCAATTCCCATAGCTCTTATGCTCAAAACATTATAGCCCGCTGGCAGCTCCAGTTCAAAATTACCTTGGGCATTGGTTACACCTAGCAAGTTTGTCCCCTTCACCCTAATCGCAAGATCTTCTATGACCTCACCCGTTCGTGCATTAACGGCTTTTCCTTTTAATATGTACGCCGATTTCAGTTTGGCAACATCCGCCTTGCCGACTTTAGCTACGCCATATTCTTTTCGCGTTTGGCGTACATCCTCGTTAAAAAAAGTAGGTGGCGGTGCATTTCTTGCAACACGAACGGTCTCGGTACTGGAAGCTAGACTGTCTTTGCCAAAAAAATAGAGCGGCAATTCATCGTAGACCACGGTGTTTTCAAGCAAAACAATCCGTTTCTCGTCTTCAAGCAAATGATAGTTTAACGTAGTGCCCTCCAGTATTTCGTCTAATACTAAAGAAATAGAATTATTATCGAAGGTGGCAGTAATTGAATCCTTGGCAAGCCAATCTTTCAAAAAAAAGAAACGGTAACCACTTTTCTTTTCCAAATCTAAAATAAGATCCTCTAAAGAAACATTTGTATACGTGCCGGATACTGTTTTAGGTTCTTGGGAGAACAAAGACAATATGCCTAAAATCATAAATAGGAAAAAGAGGATACTATCCTTATGGAAACCTTTCGAATTTGAAAATATGTTGGACGGGGGTTTTATTATGTTTTTTGCCTTATAGAAAATAATCATAGTTTAATGTTCTGGTTGCGTTTTAAAGATACCGATTGAAGAACACTTATACTATAAGGGCTAGTTTTTTTATTGATTCCTAACAAAAATAGCACCTTAGCTAGGAATTTCGTATTTACTCTCCATTATTTTATGATACGAAGTAAATCAAAATTGAAACAACGTATCAGACATTACTATCCCATTTTTGAGTAATCATCCCAAAAATGGCAACTTCTTTCTCTTTATAAAACTATTAGTTTGAGCGTATACACTATTAGAACACAATTATTATATTGTAAGTGATTTTAATAGAAATACAAGGAATGAAAGCACTCGAATTGATCTCGACACTAGTAATAGGTATATTATTTTTCGGATGCTCCGAAATGTCAAAAATCAAGCAAGTTCAGCAAAAACCAAATATTCTTTTTATTTCTATTGATGACTTAAACCATTGGATTGAACCCTTGGGAGGCAATAGTCAAGCCCGGACTCCAAATCTTATGGCTTTTAGCAAAGAGGCCGTAAATTTCACTAATGCTTATTGTGCAAGTCCAGGTTGCAATCCCTCCAGAGGCGCTATCCTTACCGGTTACCACACCTATAGCTCAGGACTTTACTCCAATTACCAAGATTGGCGTAAAATCACTAAACTGACTTCTAATCCTACCCTTAATAGCTATTTTAAAGAAAACGGCTATTACACAGCTGGGGCGGGAAAGATTTATCATTATACACAGGTGGACACGACTGGCTGGGACAACTATTTTCCCTCGAAAACGCAACCCATGCCTGAGGAATACATTCCTGAACAAAGACCACTTAATATGCCCCAATTTAAATATATGTACAAAATGTTTGATTGGGGACCTTTGGACATAGCGGACAATAAAACGGCAGATTATCAAAGTGTAAACTTCATAAAAGAGCAGCTAGAACAAAAACATGACAAACCCTTTTTTCTTGCCTGTGGTATTTATCGTCCACATGTGCCATGGTACGTTCCTAAAAAATATTTTGACCTTTTTCCTTTGGACAGTTTACAACTTCCCCGCACAAAACCGAATGACTTGGACGACATAAGTTCCTTCGCAAAAAAAGAAATAATTGAACGTGGAGGGAATTATCATGCGCATGTTCTAGCGGCACTACAAGAGAAAAAAGCGGTACAAGGATACCTCGCATCCATGGCATATGCAGATGCTATGTTTGGAAAATTGATAAAGGCCCTGAATGAAAGCAGCTATGCAGACAATACCATTGTAGTATTATGGTCTGATCATGGCTGGCAATTAGGAGAAAAAGAACACTGGCGAAAATTTGCTCTATGGGAAAATGTCAACAAAAGTATGCTGATGTTTAAGTCTCCAGAAATTGAAAAAATTATTCCTCTAGGCAGTGCCAGTGGAAATACCAATAGCCTAGCCTCCCTAGTTGATATTTATCCAACATTGATAGAATTAAGTGGACTCCCTCCTAGAAAAGATTTAGACGGTAAAAGCCTAGTGCCCATTTTAAAAAATCCTAAGCAATTAGATGATCGAGCCATAATTACCACCTATGATTATGGAAGTTACTCCATCAGGTATAAGCACTGGCATTATATTCAGTACATAGATAATAGCAAAGAACTATACAATCTTCAAACAGACCCTAATGAGTGGACTAATTTAAGTAATAACCCAAAACATCAGAAAACCTTAAAAGCTCTCTCTGCTTATATCCCTGAGAACCCTGTGGATTTACCTTCAGAGTCCTTGATTCCCTTACAAGAACACCATATAGCCCCTATCCAATCAAAAGAACATTACGAAAGTAACGAGCGAAAAGAATGGATGAAGCGTTTTGAAGGGAACTGATTTAACTCCAAATTATTCAACTATTTTTAATTATTTGTATTTTTAATACTGGAAGGTTGAAACTATGCTTGAAACAAAATCTATTTTTCTCTGTATCCTTTTAGCATTAGTCCTTACCAGTTGCGGCGAAAACATAAAAGAAGAAAAAAAGACGCTTGTAAAAGCTAGTATTACTAAAACAATAACCGCCCTTCCTGAAACCGTAAAAGCACCCTTGGACAACCCTACTTCCGAAGCAAAGGAAACCTTGGGAAAACTACTTTTTTTTGACCCTATTCTGTCAGGGAGCAAAGATGTGGCCTGTGCTACCTGTCATCATCCCAAAAATGGCTATACCGAATTTTTAGACCTCAGCATAGGACCCAATGCTATGGGCTTGGGCAGTAAGCGTAAATTCAATGTCCCCAACGATATTCCTTTTGTAAAACGTAATGCCCAAACCATAATTAACACCGCCTTTAACGGGATAGATGAGCGCAATAGATACGAACCCGAAACTGCGACCATGTTTTGGGACAATCGTGCAAAAAGTTTAGAAAAACAAGCCTTGGAACCTATTAAGGCATTCGAGGAAATGCGAGGCCACGGAATACCTGAAAAAGTGATATTACAAAACGTAATAGACCGATTAAACGATATACCAGAATACCAAAAACTCTTTGAGCAGGCCTTTGGCGAAAAAGACGCAATAACTGTGGAAAACCTCGCAAAAGCTATCGCTACATTTGAACGGACTATCATTAGCAATAACTCGCGTTTTGACCAATACAAAAGAGGCGAGCAAGACGCGATAACTGTTTCAGAAAAAGAGGGAATGGAGTTATTTAAAACCGTGGGTTGTATCAATTGTCATAACGGTCCTATGTTTTCGGACTATAAACTACATGTTCTTGGAGCTCCTGAAAATACAAAGTTACCCATACCCGATGCAGGTGTAGCTGACACCTTTGCGTTTCGCACACCATCATTACGCAACCTCAGGTTTACTCCGCCCTACATGCACAATGGTAGCTTACAAAATTTAAGGCGGGTATTGGAATTTTACGAGGATATTTCCAATGCAAAGCTTCGAAATAAAAATGTATCGCCAGAGCGCTATGACCCATTTGTTCGAGAGCTTGAACTTAGTGTAAAAGAAATGTCGCTCATCATATCCTTTTTAAACACCTTAAACGATGACAGCTTCGACAAAGAAATACCCGAAGCCGTTCCTAGTGGACTTCC
>CBDUKC010000230.1:0-5087 GCA_965367705.1 uncultured Maribacter sp.
ACTATTGTGACGGTAGACAATATCATCATGGTACATTTAGGTGATAACGGTAAACCAAGCCCTCATGGAAAAACAAAAATAGAGTACGTTAAGGACCGCTTAGCCGCTGAGTAAAATTATTAGCCTTGTGCCAAAGTCTTAGATACCGCCTGAACTTCATCTAGTACTCTAAGTAAATTTCCACTCCAAAACTTTCCAATTTCCTCTTCCGTATAGCCTCGTTTTACAAGTTCCAAGGTTACGTTAAAGGTTTCAGAGGCATCTGACCATCCTTCTATACCGCCGCCGCCATCAAAATCAGAACTAATACCAACATGGTCTATTCCGATAAGCTTAACCATATAATCAATATGATCTATAAAATCTGCTACAGTAACTCCTTGAGGAGCATCTGCAGTTTTTACGGCCATATCCTTGCCAATTTGAGTAACTTTAGGATAGTTTTCCATAAAGGCTTCTTTTTGGATATCTGATAAACTGCCAAACTGTGATCTCTCAAACCATTCTATACCTAGCGAGTCTGCCACTTTTTGATAAATATCCTTCATATAAGCAGCTTTAGCCTCATGTTTTTCAGTATTTAAATAAGAACTAAAGGCTACGGTCTGCACGACACCACCGTTTTCCTTCATAAGCATAAGTTGTTCATCATCTAGATTTCTGCTATGGTCGCACAGGGCACGAGCAGAGGAATGCGATGCTATAATAGGCGCTTTGGACAATGCTATCATTTGTTTCATAGCCACTTTGGAAGGGTGTGAAACATCGATCATTATGCCTAGTCGGTTCATTTCGGCTACAGCTTTTTTTCCTAAGTCACTCAATCCGTTATGAAGCCATACCGAATCCTTTTCTCCAGTATTGGAATCGGAGAATTGACTATGGCCGTTATGGGAGAGTGAAATATAACGTGCACCTAAATCGTGGTACTGTTTAAAACCCGATAGATCCTCCCCAATTGGATAGGCATTTTCTACGCCGATCATAGCTACTTTTTTACCGGCCGCCACAATACGTCTAACGTCGTCAGAACTAAAGGCAAGTTCTATTTTCCCTGGTGCATATTCTTCGCATAACCGACGAATTGCAGCAAATTTATCCATTGCGTTTTCTTTGGCTTTCTCATAACCTTCGTTAGTTAAGGAATCTTGGCCAGTGTATACGATTAGCCATGCGACATCCAATCCGCCTTCTACCATTTTTGGCAGATTTATTTGTGTGTCCAGACGTTGCGTATAGTTTACGGAGTCCGTAAAATTCTTTGTATTTATATCGTCATGGGTATCCAAGGTAATGGTTCTTTCGTGGATTCCTTGGGCACGTTCCTCTGTTGTTTCCATCACTTTAGTTTTCTTTTCATTACAGGAAAATAGGGTTAATGCGATAATTATGTAGCCAATTACTTTCATACGTATTTTTTTTAGACCTACAAATATGGCGGTTTCACAACAAAAAAGAAAGCCTAGCAAACATTTAATTGCCTACTGCACCCTAAAAAGGGAATTTTAGGTCGAATTATAGTACAAAACCCCGAAAACTAGGAACATTAACCTATGTCCAAACTTAAAACTAAAGATCTATTAGGTCAACTTTCCGATTTAGAAACAACTTTGAACGGTTTTTCTTTTGAAGAATTAAGTACAGATGATGCAAAGGCCTTAAAACATTCTTTCAATAGATTTAAATCTCAACTGAATGACCAAATATTTGGTGCAGATAAATCACAAGAGGATACTTACGACTCAATTAGAAATGATTCGCCACAAATATCTAAACAAGATAATAAGCTCATTGCTCATGTAAGTCATGAAATACGTACCCCATTAAACGGAATCATAGGCTTTGCCAATCTGCTTAAAGAAGAGAGTCTTACCGAAGGGCAATTAAAAAAAGTGGATGCAATTCAGTCGGCATCCTATAATTTAATGGAAATTATAAATGAAGTTTTGGAATACTCCAAACTTACTGAAGGAATAGAAGATTTTGATGCTGTGGACTTTAATGTGCATGCGTTGATAAAGGATGTCATGTTTCTATGCCAAACGCTTATTGTAGAGAAATCTGTCACCCTAAAAATTGATATAGCACCAACAGTTCCAAAAATACTTGTTGGAGATCCATCCAAACTATCTCAAATTTTACTTAATCTCATTGGTAATTCAATAAAGTTTGTTGAAAATGGCCACATTATTCTTTCCGTTGATTTACAACAGCGTAAAAACGAAACATTTATGTTGCATTTTTCTGTACAGGATACTGGTATAGGTATACCTAATGAGCAACTGGGGCATATATTTGAAAGCTATAAACAAGCTGAAAAGAATACTTTTAAGAAGTATGGTGGTTCGGGATTAGGTTTGAGTATCGTAAAGGAGATTGTTGAAAAGCAAGGAGGTACTATTACCGTGTCAAGTAAATTAGGAGAAGGAACTACCTTTGATTTTTTTATTCCATTTTCTAAAGGTAACCTTCGAAATATCCCTAAGACCAAGCCTAAATCTATCAGTACCTTAAAGGGTAAGCAGCTTCTTGGTGGTACCAAAATATTAATTTTTGAGGATAACGAACTAAATCAACATTTGATTAGCGAACAACTGAACAAATGGAACTGTATAACCTACGTCACAGCAAACCAGAAAGAGGGCTTAGCTATTTTAAAAACTCAGGAAATAGATATTGTGCTAATGGACCTTAAAATGCCTGAAATGAGCGGCTTTGAAATTTCTAGTAGCATACGCTCCTTAAATGATAAGAAGCTAAGTCAGATTCCTATTATTGCCTTTAGCGCAGATTTTACTGCACAGGATCAAGAACGCTGTTACGAAGCAGGTATCAACGACTTTTTATTAAAACCATATACGTTAAACGAGCTGATGATCAAACTGTTAAAAAGAAAAAAAGAGCGAAATCTAACACAGGCAAGCCTTAGGTTACTAAAACAAGAGACGATTACACCTTTAAATAAAAAGGAGGAAACTATTGATCTAACTGCTCTTTTAGAGGAGTGTTATGGTGAACTTGATATGTTGCAAGAGTTGGTGCGTTTGTTTAAACAAAATATATACGAGTTCATAGGTGCAGTTAAAATTGCAATTGGCAATAATAATTTTGAAGAAATACATCAGGCTGCACACAAAATAAAAGCGGGATTGGCCCTAATGAAAACTAATGAGTTAAAACAGATCATTATAGCGATAGAAGACAGCGCAAAAAAATCAAACATAACTGAGATAGAGCAACTTTTTACTCAATTTCTTCAAGAATATCCCTTAAAAGAGGTATTTATAGACCAGGAATTAGCCAAATTAAAAAAGAGCTAAATATGAAGGGGAAGACTATTCTTTTAGCCGATGACGATGAACTTTTAGCCTCTTTATTAAACTTTAGGTTAAAGAAAGCAGGATACGAGGTACATCATGTGCTGGATGGGAAAGAAGTGAAAAAATATTTATCCCACAGCATGCCAGACATCATCGTAAGCGATATTATGATGCCTTATTTTTCTGGTATAGAACTGATCAATCATGTTCGAAAGGAATTGTCCTCACAAACACCAATAATAATAATCTCATCAGCTGGTAATGAAGAAAACGTACTTAGTGCTTTTGAACTTGGCGCTAACGATTTTATTTCAAAACCTGTAAGTCCTTCAGAACTTCTGGTAAGAATAGCAAGAGAAGTAAACAAAACACCTATTTGATCTTTAGTTCTATAACATACACGCAACAGGCTTTAATTAGTGCTCCGAAAATCCCTACAGATTTTCTTTGGGGTCTTTCCTTGTTGTTTGTTATAGTAGCCTTAGTATACTTCGTAACGGTATTCTTTTTTAGGAATAGACAGTCTAGACTTGGAAAGCGCATAAAGGCAAAGCGTAAGGTATTTTCGCCCATGATATGCGAATTCCTGTTTTTTGAAGAAGATGGGGCTAAAGAGGAAAAGATAAATTATATAGATTTAAAGATTCAGATACGCGAACTTATAAAGCATCCTTTTGACAGAACCATTCTTACTGCGGTGCTTCTTGATCTTAGAAAGGATGTCACCGGTAAAACTAGAACTGAATTGTTGCGCGTGTATCAAGATTTGGAATTGCATAAAGATGCGTATAAAAAACTAAAAAGTTGGCGCTGGGAGATTGTCTCTAAAGGAATTTACGAGCTCACTCAAATGGAGGTGAAAGACTCCTATGGCTTAATTACCCGATTTATTAATGATAAAAGGGCTACCATAAGAAAACAGGCCGAAATAGCCACAGTTAGTCTTAAACATGAGGGTATTAACTATTTCTTAGACCATACCAAATATAAAATATCAGAATGGCAGCAGTTAAAACTTTTAGATGTGGTTCGTAACAAAATCGATTATGATCCGCCACCATTTAGACTTTGGCTCACATCTAAAAACAATCATGTCGTACTTTTTTCGCTAAGGCTTATTAAATACTACAATCAAAATGATGCAAGTGCATCTCTGATACAACTACTGAGACACAAAAATAACCATATTAAAAAAGAGGCCATTTTTTGTATTCGAGATTTTAACGTTGTCGATGCAGTACCCGTACTTAAAACCATATTCTGGAAGTGTACTACCGATGTCAAAATGTTTATTCTCGAAGCCCTCTCACAACTGGGTACCGAAGATGATATTGACTTCCTAGAAGATTTACTAACAAAAGAAGTGGCTTTTACCGTTAAGGGAAAAGCCATAAGTGCTTTAAATACAATACGTCCTGAAGGGGTAATGCCTAGTAATGATATCCTTCCTAAAGAGGATTTTGAAACAGTGGTTCCTATATCAGATACAACTAGTGCTTCAACAAAAGAAACTGAACTTGGCGACAATGAAAAATCACCTATAAGTGACCATATACCACAGACAGAAATGATACAGAATTTCGAAAAAAGTCAAAATTCTTTGGAAATTTCAACTGATGAAATATCTTTCTTACCGATAGTTGTGGAAGAGCTTATTACACCTGTACTAATTTCTCCAGAGGTTAGCACAAAGGAAGAAGAACAGATACAGGTACGCGATCTAAACGTGCATTACCAAGAAATTTTTCCATCGACTACCGTAGAAAA
>CBDUKC010000231.1:0-5084 GCA_965367705.1 uncultured Maribacter sp.
CCCATTCCAACCAAATAGCCTATAACCATATTATTAAATAGCTGTGGTTGCTCAATATTAACCACGTGCCCACAATCCTGAATAATAAAAAGGTTGGATGTTTTATGCGCCGATGCAATTTTTTTAATGGTAGGCAAAAACAAATAATCCTCTTCGCCCATTACATATAGTGTAGGTATCTTAATATCAGCAGATCTGAAAAAACGCAATAAAGGATTAATTTCGGAAGTAAGTTTAAACCACCGTATAAATTCCTTTTGATATAGTTTCTTTGCTTCCCTAACAAACAACAATCGAGATTCTCGATGATTTCTATTGGGCATAATTACAAAGGCAAAAAATTTATAAAGCCATAAGTAAGGAACAACTGATTTAAAAACCACACCTAAACGCATCAGAATCTGAGAACGCAAATTCAATTTCATTATAGCTCCACCCATAATCATACTTTCGACTCGGTGAGGGTGTTTTTCGGCTAAATTGCGTATTAAAATGGTGCCTAAAGAAATCCCAATGAAATGGGATTTATCTATTCTTTCATAATCTATAACCTCCAGAATATCGTTCGTAATGGAATCAAATGTGTATTGATCACTAAAAGCACTTTTGAGATTAGGCTTAGAATCACCATGGCCACGCAAATCCAAGAGTAGGATATTAAAAAATTTCCTAAACTCCCGTACCTGTTTATACCAAATTGACGAACTTCCTCCAGCACCATGAACGAAGGTGACCCAAGTAGAAGAATCTTTATGAATGTATTTCGTATAGTTTAACAAGGTGCTCTCGGGATGGGTTTAACAAGGGTTAACTAGCAATGTATATAATCTTTTTTAATTGAAAGGCTTTTCATTAAAAAATAACGTAAACAAGATTCGCTTTTAACGCATTCACAGTAATTTTGTTAAATAAAAGACAAATTACCTGATTATTAGTTGAATAGCAACTAAGTGAACATCCAAAATCTCATATCGTACGTATATTTGTAAGAACAAATTAATTGATATGGAAAAGCAATATTGTAAAGTAGGAACTGTAACTCCGATAGCAGCAAAACCTGATGCTATAACCATGTTGGAATACCAATACGAAAATTTCATGAACAAGGCTTCAAACATTCAATATTCCGATACAAAACTTGGTGAATTTTTTGAACTTAAAGCAAGAAAAATACAAAAAGCACTGCAAGAACTGGTTTAAATCATGTCAGTTTAGCAAGTTCTTGTGCCATCTGTACTTGTAATTCCTTGGCCTTCCTTTGTGCTGCTTCTGCAAAATCATCCTTGTTGGAAGCATAGATTATTCCTCTAGAGGAATTGACTAGCAGGCCAATAGTGTTTGTAATACCATACTTACATACTTCGGAAAGACTACCTCCCTGTGCTCCCACCCCTGGGACCAATAAAAAGCTAGTTGGCACAATCTGCCGAATTTCTGCTAAGTATTCTGCCTTAGTTGCACCAACTACATACATCAAATTCTCAGCCCCTTTGTAAGTTACAGAAGTCTTAAGCACTTGTTTATACAGCTCCAAACCGTCCAGTTCTTTAGTTTGAAAGTCATAGGCACCAACGTTTGAAGTCAACGCTAATAATATGGTATGCTTATCCTCAAAGGCTAAAAAGGGCTCTACGGAATCTTTACCCATATACGGAGCAATAGTTATGGAGTCAAAGTTTAAATCTTCGAAAAATGCCTTTGCGTAGCGCGTAGATGTATTTCCAATATCCCCTCTCTTAGCATCTGCAATAGTAAATAGCTCCGGGTACTCTTTATTTAGATAGGCTATCGTTTTCTCCAACGCCATCCAACCCTTGATGCCATACGCCTCGTAAAACGCCGTATTTGGCTTGTAGGCTACACATAGATGATGTGTAGCATCTATGATGGCCTTGTTAAAAGCAAAAATAGGATCTTCTTCTAAAAGTAATTGTTTAGGAATCTTTTCTAAATCAGTATCTAAACCAATACATAAAAATGATTCCTTCTTACGAATCTGTATTACTAATTCTTCCGTAGTCATAAATTACTGGCTCTCTTACTAGATTCTTAGCTTAATTTAGGTAGGGAAGCTAAGGTCACTTATTATTAACTTTGAACATTCATTATTAATACTATCTCCTAAAATATCTCCGAAGCCTCTTTTAGTTTTTCAGTGTTCTCAACAAGACTCAATTCATCTATTATCCTCTGAACATCACCATCTATTATGTTAGACAAATCATATAGGGTAAGTCCAATACGGTGATCCGTAACCCTACCTTGTGGATAATTATAAGTCCTAATCTTTGCTGAACGGTCACCACTACTTACCTGCGAATTTCGCTTAGCGGCATCCTCTTCCTGCTTTTTCGCCAACTCCATATCATATAATCTAGAACGCAACACCTTGAAGGCTTTATCCTTGTTTTTGTGTTGAGATTTTTGGTCTTGACATTGGGCAACTAAACCCGTTGGGATATGTGTTAAACGTACCGCAGAATACGTTGTATTTACCGATTGCCCACCTGGACCAGAGGAACAAAAGAAATCTATGCGTACATCCTTTGGGTCTATTTGCACATCAAAATCTTCCGCTTCCGGTAAAACCATCACCGTGGCAGCACTAGTATGAACTCTACCTTGGGTCTCGGTTTGCGGAACACGCTGTACCCGGTGTACACCTGCTTCAAATTTCAAAGTGCCATAAACATCAGTTCCGGAGACCTCAAACTGAATTTCTTTAAACCCACCGCTGGTACCCTCGCTTAAATCTATGACGTTAGTTTTCCAGCCTTTACTTTCGCAATACTTTGTGTACATTCGAAACAAATCCCCAGCAAAAATACTAGCCTCATCTCCTCCAGTTCCAGCACGAATTTCTACAACAACATCTTTTGCATCCTCGGGATCCTTAGGAATAAGCATCAGCTTTATTTCCTCTTCCAACTTGGGGAATTTGGATTTTGCATCATCCAACTGCATTTTGGCCATCTCTACCATTTCAGCATCACTACCGTCAGCGATTATTTCTTCCGCTTCAGAAATATTATTAGTTAGCTCCATATAGTAATCGCGCTTGGCAACCAAGGCTTTAAGATCACTATATTCTTTTGTAAGCTTAACATATCGCTTTTGATCGGTGATGATGTCCGGCTGAATAATCAAATCGGAAACCTCGTCAAAACGCTGTTTTACAATATTTAACTTGTCTATCATATATGCACTTCACTTGTACTGCGAATTTACAATAAATTTGTACATTTAGTTCGATAGGTCCGTGTATTGAATTCTTAGTTTTTAGTTTGAAAAAAATCACCATAATATGTAAGTTTTATATTCAGTTTCTACTAGGAGCACAAGGATTGACAGTTTTTCTTGCTGTTCTAAAAATGCCACTCTTTGTATTACTGGGAATCAAACTATTGTTATTCGCTCTATTGTATCTGCTATATTTTGAAACCAAACTGCAACAAAGACTTACTTTTTATCAAAATTTCGCAATTTCTCAAACCACTCTTTTTTTAGGAAGTTTTGTGGCAGACGCAGTACTTTCATGCTTAATTTTCTATCTAACCAAACTGTTTTGAAGCTAGAACTGGACAACATAGAGCTAAGCTATAACAATAGGAAAATTCTAAGCGGTATTTACCTTTGTGGAAAAACTGGAGAAGTAACAGGTATATTAGGCAGAAATGGTAGTGGTAAAACGTCACTACTGCGTATTCTATTCGGAAACCTAAACGCAAAATATGGAAATGTAAGACTGGACGGCATTCATCAGCAACAAAAACTTTTTAAGACTGGAAAGGTAGCATACCTGCCGCAACATCAATTATTGCCTAAGCAAATAAAGTTAGACGACGCTTTTAAAACCTTTAATGTAAATTGGACAGCATTCACTTCAATCTTCACCTCTTTTGAACGGTATAGGAAATGGCGGGTCAGTACCCTATCCTCTGGTGAATTAAGATTAATAGAAACCTATCTTATTTTAAATTCCAATAAAAAAATTATCCTTTTAGACGAACCTTTCTCCTTTATATCACCCGTATATATAGATAAGATAAAAGCTATTATAGATGAGAAAAAAGTAAATAGTGTACTAGTTATTACGGATCATTTTTACGAGGTTATTTTAGAGATTAGCGACCATCTGTACTTAATAAAAAATGGATGTTCCAAAGGAATACTTTCAAAAAAGCAATTACAGCAAGAAGGGTATGTATCGTAACTAAAGATGCTCAACGTATATGAATTAGAACAGTCGTTTTACGCCTTATTGATTGGCAACCATTCTACTGAGGTATCTTATCCAAAATTATCCCGTTACTTTTAAAAAGTTTGTTGTTTGCATCCACAACAATAACCTCCGTACCGGCCAACTGATTTACCAAAGCTAGACCTTGATCTCTGCCCATACACATTATTGCGGTTGCAAGTGCATCACAAAATTCTGCACTTTTAGAAAATACGGATACGGTCTGTATACCAGTAGCTGGGTAGCCCGTTTTTGGGTTTATAAGATCTGAATATTTGTTTCCATTTATTGTTACGAATCTTTCAGAATTACCAGCGGTAGCTACCGATGATTCTAAAAGAGGTATCCATGAAAAAATAGTCTTCTTGCTCAAAGGGTTTGCAATACCTATTAACCATTTTTCTCCACTTGTCTTTTTTCCCCATGTAGTAATATCGCCCGCTGCATTTATCATCCCGGCTACCACCTGTTTAGAAACCAATAATTCTTTTGCCTTATCCGCAGCATATCCCTTTCCAATAGCTCCAAAAGAAATTTTCATTCCTTTTTGTTTTAAGAATACGGATTGGTCAGATGCATCTAGCACAATTTTATCGTGACCCACATTGGTCTTTCCTTTAAGGATCATTGATGTACTTGGCATTCGAGACATGGAACCGTCAAACTTCCAGATGGCGTCCATACCGGCATAGGTAATATCAAAGGCCCCGTTCGTTATTTCCGAAATCTGTTTGCATCGTTCAATAAGTTTGAAAAGCTCAGCACTAACCCTTACTGGTTTAATACCAGCATTTTTATTGATTAAGGAAGTTTCAGACTGGCTATCCCAAGAGGATATTAGCCT
>CBDUKC010000232.1:0-5038 GCA_965367705.1 uncultured Maribacter sp.
GAATCCATCTACTCGCATTGGTCTCACCACTTGTTGTTCCCTGTGCCAATACAAACACAAGCAACACCAAAACTATGGGCAAGGCTATTAATGAAAGACCCTTAAAAAAATGAGTGGGTATTTTGTGTACGCCATAGATAATACCAAAACCTAAAACTAAAAGTAAGGCGTGTTTTATCAAATGACCTGCCGTAGTTCCGTTACCTACCACGTATACCAAATTACTACTGGCACTGTAAACAGGTAAAAAAGAAAATAGCGCTAGCAAGGCCGCAATGGCCCAAATAGCTTTATCCCCTTTAATATTTTGAAACAGTTTTAACACCTATAGATTTTTTACACAATTCTTAAATTGGTTACCACGATCTTCATAATTTTCAAAAAGATCAAAACTGGCACAAGCTGGGGATAACAAGACTGTATCTCCACGTTCCGCAATCTTGTACGCTACCTTTACTGCCTCTTCCATAGCGTAGGTTTCGACCACTAAATCCACAACATTTCCAAAAGTTTCCTTGATTTTGGTATTATCCATACCCAAACACACAATTGCTTTTACTTTCTCCCTTACCAATGACATTAATGAGGTATAATCGTTGCCTTTATCCACACCTCCAACGATCCAGACCGTTTGGGTCTTTACACTATCCAAAGCATAGTAGGTAGAATTTACATTGGTTGCCTTGGAATCGTTTATGTACTGTACGTGATTGATCTTAAATACCTTTTCCAATCTGTGTGGTGCACCCTGAAAATTAGATATGCATTCTCGTATAGTTTCCTTACGGATGCTTACCAACTTTGCAATGGTTGCCGCAGCCATCGTATTTTTTAAATTGTGTTGTCCTTCCAGTGCTAAAGCGTCTGTCGTCATCGTTATCTTATCCGTTAGTGTTCTTATTATAATATTGTTCTCTTCTAAATATGTTCCTTCATCAAACCTTTCCTTCAAGGAAAATGGCATGAGCTTGGATTTGACTGGGTTGGCCTTAAGCCAAGAAACAATTACTTCATCATCTGCATCGTATATCAAATAATCTGTCTCTTTTTGGTTCATTGCAATCCTAAACTTTGAGGCGATATAGTTCTCAAACTTATATTCGTACCGATCTAAATGATCGGGTGTAATATTGGTGATTACTGCGATATCTGGCCTAAACTCCTGAATACCGTCCAACTGAAAACTACTGATCTCCAAAACGTAATACCCATAATCCTGTTGAGCGACCATTTTAGCAAAGCTGTCTCCTATGTTACCTGCCATCCCAACATGAAGACCGCCGCCAACAAACATATGGTTGGTTAACATGGTGGTCGTCGTTTTACCGTTACTTCCCGTTATACCAATAATTTTTGCATCCGTATATTTTGAAGCAAACTCGATTTCCGAGATAACGGGAATACCCTTCGCCTTCAATTGTTTCACCAACGGCACCGTATCTGGTATTCCAGGACTTTTCATGACAACATCTGCTGCCAATATTCGGTCTTCGGAATGTGTTTCCTCTTCCCAATCAATTTCATAATGCGAAAGAACGTCCTTATATGCTGTGTTAATCTTTCCTTTATCGGACACAAAAACATTGTATCCTTTCTTTTTACCCAAAATAGCGGTACCCACACCACTTTCTCCACCACCTAACACTACCAACAAAAGCATTTATCGTAATTTTAGAGTTACTATAGTTACGATTGCTAAGAGAATTCCAATAATCCAAAAACGCGTTACGATTTTACTCTCGTGGTATCCCTTTTTCTGATAATGATGGTGCAATGGTGCCATTAAAAAAATACGCTTACCCTCTCCATACTTCTTTCTGGTATATTTAAAATATCCGACTTGCAACATCACCGAGATAGACTCTGCAAAGAATATCCCACATAAGATTGGAATCAATAATTCTTTACGGATAATAATAGCTATTACTGCGATTACACCACCAATGGTAAGACTTCCGGTATCTCCCATGAAAACTTGGGCAGGAAATGCATTATACCATAGAAATCCTACAAGTGCACCAGCAAATGCTGTGATAAACACAACCAGTTCTTCAACACCCTTTATGTACATAATATCCAAATAATCAGAAAAAATAATATTACTGGATACCCAAGCAAAAATTCCAAGCGTAATTACAATAATGGCCGAACTACCAGCAGCCAGTCCATCTATTCCATCCGTTAAATTGGCACCGTTGGAAACCGCAGTTACGATGAGAATAATAATTGGAATAAAAATCAACCAAGTAAATGATTCAAAACCATCCCCCATCCAAGAAATGAAAGTGCTATAATCCAATTCATTATTCTTAAAAAAAGGAACCGTGGTCATTGTAGATTTCACATCTTCTCCCTTTATCACTTCAACGTTAAAGTTCTCGGTAACAATTGTTTTTGAATGCTCCCTCATGGTTACTTGGGGATGGAAATATAACGTAGCACCGACAACCAAACCAAGCACTACTTGCCCTAGTACTTTAAATCTTCCTTTTAATCCTTCTTTATTGTTTTTGAAGATTTTTATATAATCATCTATAAAACCAATGATACCCATCCAAACCGTAGTCACTATCAACAGAATCACATAGATATTATGTAGTTTGGCAAACAAAAGCACCGGAATTAATGTGGCAAGAATAATAATTAGGCCTCCCATGGTGGGTGTTCCGGCTTTTTGCTTTTGACCGTCCAGACCCAAATCCCTTACCGTCTCACCAATTTGTTTCTTTTGAAGAAAGAGGATGATCCGCTTACCGTATATCGTAGCCAAAGCCAATGAAAAAATGATAGCCATAGCCGCCCTGAACGTTAGAAATCCAAAAAGCGACGCTCCTGGAAACTGGTATTCTTTCTCTAAAAATTCGAACAGGTAGGTTAACATATTTTTTTACTAAAAGTCCATTGGTGGTGGACCTTGATTATTTATTTAATCCTTCTAAAACTTCTTTTACAATCTTAAAATCATCAAAATCTATCCGTTCTCCATTGGTTTCCTGATAGGTCTCATGACCTTTGCCAGCAACTAGAATAATATCATTGGCAGCAGCCAATTGACATGCGGTCTTTATAGCCTGCTCCCTATTCTCTATGGATAAAATCTTATTGATATGCTGTGGCTCTACTCCAGACTCCATCTCTGAAATAATTTCAGTAGGGGATTCTGTTCTCGGATTGTCTGATGTAAAAATGACCTTGTTGCTCATTTCTCCAGCGATATTACCCATTACCGGACGCTTTGATCTGTCTCTGTCGCCACCACACCCCACAACGGTGATGACGTTTTCATTTCCAGTCCTCAATGTGTTGATTGTCTCAAGCACATTTTTTAAAGCATCCGGCGTATGGGCATAATCGACAATAGCCGTAATTTTTTGTTTTGATATGAAATATTGAAATCTACCATCTACATTGTCTAGTTCGCTCAACAACCTCAGCGTTTCCAACTTCTCCAAGCCCAATAAATCTGCCGTGGCATAAATTGCAAGCATGTTATACGCATTAAAATGGCCTATAAGCTTGGTCCACAATTCACTATCTCCCACTTTCAACAACTGACCATCGAACTGATTTTCTAAAATCTGAGCCTTATAGTCCGCATAATTTTTTAATGCATAAGTATATTTTCTAGCGTTGGTATTCTGTAGCATTATCAAACCATTCTTATCATCTATGTTTGTGAGGGCAAATGCTTTCTTAGTTAAATTGTCAAATAGTATTTTCTTGGTGTCCCTATAGTCGGCAAACGTCTTATGATAGTCCAGATGGTCGTGAGATAAATTCGTAAAAATAGCACCTTCAAATACCAAGCCTTCAGTCCTTTTTTGATGGATACCATGAGAACTGACCTCCATAAAGCAGAACTCTACTCCAGCATCGTTCATCAAACTCAAATGTTGGTTGATTACAAGAGCATCAGGAGTGGTATGTGTTGTTTTGTACTCCGTATCATCTACCATAATTTTAATGGTGGACAACAAACCTACTTTGTAGCCTGCCTTTTTGAATAGCTGATATAACAAGCTGGTAACAGTGGTCTTTCCATTGGTTCCAGTAACCCCAATTAACTTTAGGTTTTTGGAAGGGTTATTATAAAAATTGGAAGCCATAATAGCAAGCGCTGAATTCCCGTTGTCAACTTCTACGTAGGTAATCTCATTGACCATGTCTTCGGGAAGCTGCTCGCAAATTATTGCTTTGGCACCTAAATCAATGGCTTTCCTTATGTACTTATGACCATCTGTAAGCGTTCCTTTAATCGCGACAAAGACATCGTCCATTTGAACTTTTCGAGAATCAAAACACACGGCATTGACACTACAATTAGTAGTGCCACTTACCGCAGTCAGGCTAACTCCAAATAATATGTCTTTTAGCAACTTCATGAAAGCTCTAATATTATCTTTTTAACTTCTTTGATATCGGTCCCTTTTGAAATGGATTGACGCTGAACCTTGCCATTTCCTTTTACTTCTACCTCTATTCCTAAATTTTCAAGTATGGCAACAGCATCCATACCACTCATACCATATACATTAGGTACTTTCCCATACTGCTTTTGCACATGGGCAAAATATCCTTGATAGGCTTTTTCTAAACCCCCATCAAAAGGCTCGTTCATATCTATCTCATCTGTAAGGGGAGAAGTAGCATATACTTTTTGTGCTACAGACTTAAAAACAGGACCTGAAACATCTGCACCATAATAGCCCACACTTTTGTCTGGCTTGTGAATCACTACAATACAGGAATACTTGGGATTATCTGCTGGAAAATACCCAGCAAACGAAGAAATATATTCATATTTATCCTTGTCCTTTGACACATAGTTAGTTTGTGTGGTACCGGTTTTACCAGCCATGGAAAAGTTTTCCGAATACATACCATGCCCGGTACCATCCTTCTTCTCAACCACATCCTTTAGGATTTGTTGTACTTTTTTCACCGTCTCCTGAGAACAAATCGCAGGGTTCAACACTTCTTTATCAAACTTCTTTATACTCTTGTTCCACTCTTTTACTTCTTTTATAAGCCTTGGCTT
>CBDUKC010000233.1:0-5007 GCA_965367705.1 uncultured Maribacter sp.
TTAGATTATGATTTAGCTACTGCTTTCTCTGCACCTGTGGTTCGAATTGATGAAATAAAATTTGAATTAGGAACAGGTGGTACCGCAAATGACCAAGCAACTATCAACGTCGACAATATTACTTTATCAAAGGAGCCTAGTGCAACAATTGTAAATGGTGATTTTGATTCAAGTTCTTCACAATGGAAACCAGCCATTTTTACCGATGGAAGTACTAGTGGCTTTAATGGAAGTTCTGATGGTTCTTGGACAAATTACGACGGTTCACCCAACGGTAGTAAAACAAGTGGAGCAAAATGGAGTAATAGTACATCAGCCGGACCATACGCTAGTGCCAGTACTAGATATGCATACCAGCCACTTACATTAACCCCTGATACCGATTATATCTTAGAATTTGAATATGCTATAAAAGATGATGAAGCAATCGATCCCGTGGGAGGCAGAAGAATGGTAGCGGTAGTTCTTGATGGTCACTTTATTGATGGTGCAGATGCCGTAGCTGCAGAAACTTCGGCTTTGGGTAGTCATGTTGGGACTATAGCCGAGGGGAAATTCTCCGATACCGTTGGTACATTGGTTCAAGTACCATTTACTTCCAATGATAGTGGTGAAGTTGCTATATGGCTTTATGCAGTTACTCCAGTTGATGGATGGATGGATAATGTTAAAGTTTACCCAGCACCATAATCAAATGAGAAACCTCCGAAAAGAACTATTTGTATGTATAGTACTACTATTTCTATCTGTTAACGCTACTTCTCAAAACAAGAAAGGTGGCGTTGCAGAATCGGATGTCAAAGTTGAAAATAAGAAAAAGGGCAAGAAGAAAAAAAAGAAAGTAAAACTTCCGGAAATCGATTTAAGTAACTGGAAGATAACGATACCAGAGGGTAAAGGAAAGGGAGGGGCTATCAGTGTTGGACCACCAGAAATATTGGATTATGCTACAAATGAGACCTTAAAACCTTATATGTACAACGATTCCACAAAGGGGGCACTGGTATTTTATGCTTATCCAACTGCTGCTACCACCGCAAATACCAAGTATTCAAGATCAGAGCTAAGAGAGCAAATGGTTCCGGGTGATGATAATGTAAACTGGACATTTAAGCAAGGCGGAACATTGAAAGCAAAGCTTGCTATGAATAGCGTTTCCCGCGATGAAAATGGCAAATACCACAAAGTAATAATACTGCAGATTCATGGGCGCTTGACAAATGAACAAAGACATTTAATCGGTCAAAAAGATAATAACGCGCCTCCAGTATTGAAGATTTATTGGCAGAATGGCAAAATTAGGGTCAAGACCAAGAAACTCAAATTTCCTGGTGTAAACGCAAGAGGAATATTGCACGAAGAAGCTTGGACCGACGATGAGGGATTTAATTTTGAGGAGGAAGTAGGTTTTAGAAAATTTCAGATCGAAGTAAAAGTTTCCGATGGAAAAATGGTAGTTATACTGAACAAGAGTGAATTCGCCGTTTATGAAAATGCCAGCATTAAAAGATGGGGAATCTTTGAAAACTATTTTAAAGCAGGAAATTATTTTCAAAGTAGGGACGAAGGTTCATTTGCCAAAGTAAATTTTTATGAATTGGAAGTTGAACATTAATTGGTTTGAAAAATAGAAGATTCGTAATCTTCATCTATGATAATTGAGTTGTTCTGTTGTTAGGTTGTAGATAAATTTGCCGGCCTATTAATTTAGGTCGGTAAATTTTGAAAATATGTCACAAACCCTATATAAATTACCATTTATTAAGTTAAAAATACTTTTTTTACTAGAAATATTTTTCCTAGTTTTAACAAACCAATCTGGTTAACCAATTTAAAGTGTAATAAATATTTAGTGGCGCATGAAATTAGACGTTCTAGCAAGAAATGAAAATCAAGAAATCCAAAACGGAATAATAGCCAAGATTCGAGATTTAATGAACTATAAAAACCTGGAGCCCGGCGATAAACTGCCTTCAGAAAGAATGCTTTCCGAAAAATTTGGAGTAAGCCGAAGCAATGTACGTGAGGCAATTCAAAAGTTGGAATTCTACGGTCTGCTGAAGTCGAAGCCCCAAAGCGGAACCTTCGTGGCAGACATAGGGCAAGTGGCAATGAACGGAATTCTGGAAGAAATATTAAGCTTAGAGGAACCTGATTTTAAATCATTGGTAGAGACCAGAATATTGTTAGAGCTAAAGACCGTACGACTGGCCGCACAAAGAAGAACCGATGACGATTTAAAACTAATGGAAGATGCCCTGCAAGCTTACAGCAGGAAAGTTCTTAACGGTGAAAATGCGGTACAAGAAGACTTACTTTTTCATTTGGCCATTGCCAGGGCAAGCGGTAATAGTACAATAAACACATTGATGTTGATCATTACTCCCGAGATCATCACCAATTTTGAAAAATATCACGTTTGCGATAAAAACCAAGCCTTTATTGGCATACAAGAGCATACGGACATTTTTGATGCCATTAAAGAACAAAACACACAACTGGCCAAAGAAAAAATGAAAGTACATTTTAAAATGTTGTATCAATACTGCTATAACATAACAGCTGATTAGCGAAAACCAAAGAAAGGTAAAATTGCACGTTTTTATCTTTCACAGTAAACACTGAATTGAAGAAGGGAAAATACTTAAAGAATACTTCAAAATTCCACGTATTTAAGCTACATTTAAATACCTCCAGAAATTTTTAGTACTGCTTAAGTATAAAAGTAAGGGTTGATATTGTTGCCTACAAGCATTGTTCACACGTTTGTAGGTCGAGAATGTCATACGCAGAATAATACATAACCAAACAAGGAAACTATGAAAATTAAAGGATTACGTTGGTTCATCATTGGACTTATCTTTTTAGCAACTGTTATAAATTATATAGACAGAAGTGCTTTGTCCATTATGTGGGGAAATGAAAATGTGGAAGGCTCTATATCGCATTCATTAGGCTTGACCAAAGATCACTACAGCTATATATTGAACATTTTTATGGTGGCTTATGCCTTAGGACAATTATTTTCAGGTAAATTATTTGATAAGGTTGGTACTCGAATCGGATATGTAATAAGTATAGGTGTTTGGAGTTTATCGACCTTGTTGCACTCAACGGTTAGAGGCTTTTTATCATTGGCATTTTTTAGAACAACTTTAGGTCTATCCGAGGCAGGAAACTGGCCTGGTGCGGTAAAAAGTAATGCAGAATGGTTTCCGATAAAAGAACGTGCCATTGCCCAAGGACTGTTTAATGCCGGAGCGTCAATTGGGTCGGTTATTGCACCGCCTTTAATCGCCCTGCTTTTTGTGGCCTATGGTTGGGAAGTTACGTTTATAATAGTGGGGGCAATTGGGCTTTTGTGGATTATTCCTTGGCTTTTAATTAATAAGGCAGGACCCAAAAAGCATCCTTGGATAACGGAAGAAGAGCAAAAATTTATTTCCGAAGGACAAAGTGAGGCGGATCAAAACTCCACTGAAGACGAAAAAGGACTAAGCCTGAAAGAAATACTCTCACATAAAGAATCTTGGTCCATTGTTGCGAGTAGATTCTTTTTAGAGCCTATCTGGTGGCTGTTTGTAGGCTGGATGCCTATATATCTTTTTGATGTATATGGCTTTAATGTAAAGGAGGTGGGGATGTTCGCTTGGGTGCCTTATGTAGGTGCGGCCATAGGCAGTATAGCCGGAGGCTATGTTTCAGGGGTTATTATTTCGAAAACAAATTCCATAGATAAAGGTAGAAAAACCACAATTTTAACAGGCGGAATTATAATGGTGTTAGGCCTTGTTGCAACCATATTTTTTGCAGATACACCAGAAAAATTCGTGGCAATCGTATTTATCGTGTTATTCGGATTTCAGTTTGCCATAGGCAACATCCAAACACTACCAAGTGACTTTTTTAGTGGTAAATCTGTAGGGTCACTTGCTGGTTTAGGAGGCATGGTAGGCGTGTTTTCTGTAATCGTTATGAACTTTCTAGTACCCGTAATCGCGGAAGTTTCATACACTCCTATTTTTATCGCCATAGCCATTTTTGTTCCGCTAGGCATAGGATCAATCTATTATTTCGCAAAAACCATAAAATCAGTAGAATAATTAAAAAAAATAACAATTAGAGATATGAGTAATAAAGGAAAAGTAGCAGTAATTACCGGAGCAACCGGTGGAATTGGTTTCGCAGTAGCACAGAGATTAGGTAAAGACGGATACACCGTAGTACTAAACGGTATCGATAATGACGCAGGCGCTAAAAGAATTGAAGAGCTTACTGCCGAAGGTATCACTGCCGAATATTATGGGTTTGACGTTACAAAAGAAGAAGAAGTAACCGCAAACATCACTAAGATTGGTGAAAAATATGGGAAAATTGATGTACTCGTAAATAACGCAGGCGGACTAGGTGGCAGATCTAGATTTGAAGAAATGACCACGGATTTTTACAGATTTGTAATGGCATTAAACCTTGATTCCGTGTTTTTTGCTTCTAGGGCGGCCATTCCTTTTCTTAAAAAAGGAGAAAACGCTTCCATAATTAACTATACATCCATTGCCGGGTGGAACGCCGGAGGACCGGGTGCCGGAATTTATGGAACATCCAAAGCGGGAGTTCATGCATTAACAAGGGCATTGGCAAAAGACCTTGCTGAAGATGGTATAAGAGTAAATGCAGTATCCCCCGGTACTATCGACACGCCTTTTCATGCGCAGATTAAAGCAACTAAACCAGAAGTTTTTGCATCATGGGCAAATAATATTATGTTAGGTAGATTAGGCCAACCAGAAGATGTAGCAGGCGTAGTTTCGTTTTTAGCAGGCAAGGATGCTTCTTTCTTGACCGGCGAAACTATCCAAATTACGGGAGGACAAGGTTTAGGGATTTAAAACCTAAGATTGTCTTAAGTAAAATCACAGTTAAAAAACAATAATAATCTAACACCATTTGAGATGAAAAAAGTAGTAACGTTCGGCGAGATAATGCTGCGATTGGCACCTCCGGGAT
>CBDUKC010000234.1:0-4959 GCA_965367705.1 uncultured Maribacter sp.
GGTCTGAACCTTCTATGGGTAAGTTGCGCCTTACCGTAGCGCCGCCCGAAAGTACGATGGCATCAAATTCTTTTTTTAATGCTTCGGCCATCTTATCTACACCGATATGAACGCCACATTTAAAAGTAATTCCCTCTTCTTCTAAAACAGCAAGTCTACGGTCTATGACGTTCTTTTCCATTTTAAAATCAGGAATCCCATAGCGTAATAAACCTCCAGGTTTTTGGTCACGCTCAAAAACGGTAACCGTATGTCCTGCTCTGTTCAATTGTTGTGCAGCGGCCAATCCCGCTGGTCCCGAACCTACAACGGCAACGGACTTTCCTGTTCTGTTAAGGGGTGGTTGAGCCGTTATCCATCCTTTTTCGAAAGCAGTTTCCACAATATTTTTTTCAATATTTTCTATAGAAACGGGATCTTCGTTTATTCCTAATACGCATGCTTCTTCGCAGGGTGCCGGACAGAGTCTACCTGTGAATTCTGGAAAATTATTGGTTGAATGTAATATTTCACTTGCTTTTTCCCATTTCCCGCGATAGACCGCATCGTTAAAATCAGGGATTAGGTTGCCTAATGGGCAACCACTATGACAAAAAGGAATACCGCAGTCCATACATCTGGCACCTTGCTCCTTCAATTCTTTTTCAGGAAGTGCTACTGTAAATTCCTTATAATTCTGAACTCGTTCTTCTACTGGCTTGTAGGATTCTACTTTTCTATCGAATTCCAAAAATCCTGTTATCTTTCCCATGTTTCGATTTATATAGTTTGTAATTTTTCCTCCTCCAGACGAATCAAAGCCTGTCTGTATTCTTCGGGTAACACTTTAACGAATTTCGGTAAATAAGCCTCCCAATTTTCGAGGATGCGTTGCGCTAAGGGACTTAAGGTAGCGTTGTAATGACTTTCAATTAAATCTTTCAGTTGCTTCACATCCTTATCTTCTGTTACTTCTAGGAGGTTTAGTGCCTCTGCATTACATCGTTTCTTAAAGGTTTTTTTATCATCTAGTACAAAAGCAATACCTCCGCTCATACCAGCGCCAAAATTTCGACCCACTTCGCCGAGGATGACGGCGATACCACCGGTCATGTATTCACATCCGTGGTCTCCAATACCTTCGACAACAGCCTTAGCACCTGAGTTTCGAACACAAAAACGTTCTCCTGCTTTACCATTAATATAAGCCCGACCTGCAGTTGCACCATAGAGGGTTACATTTCCTGTAATGACATTATCCTCTGGAACTATAGTCGATTTTTCCGGTACTTTTATGACTAATTTCGCTCCGGACAATCCTTTGCCTAGGTAATCATTCGTATTTCCGTTTACGGTCATCGTGAGCCCTCGCGTAGCAAAAGCGCCAAAGCTCTGTCCTGCAGATCCCGTAAAGTTGAGCTTTAAGGTATTTATCGGTAGTCCTTGCGCTCCGTATATTTTAGAAATTTCATTGCTAATGATTGCACCAACAGCTCTATCGGTATTACAGATTGGAAAATCAAGACTTGATTTTTCTTTTCTGAACAAGGAGGGGTTGGCCTTCGCAATAATATCGAATTCAATGGACTTATCTACATCATGCTTTTGTTTCTGTGTATTGTAGAATTTTGTCCCTGCCGGTACGTCTACTTGGTGTAAAATTGGAGTAAGATCTATTCCTGCAGCCTTATAATGATTGATAGCTTTTTTACGGTCCAGTTTTTTTACCTGTCCCACCATTTCGTTGACGGTTCTAAAGCCGAGTTGCGCCATTATTTCCCTTAATTCTTGGGCAACGAAATACATATAGTTAACGACATGTTCTGGTTTTCCTTTAAACTTTTTACGTAGTTCTGGATTTTGCGTGGCAATTCCCACAGGACAAGTGTTTAGGTGGCAAACCCGCATCATTATACATCCGGAAGCTACAAGGGGCGCTGTTGCAAAGCCAAATTCCTCTGCACCTAACAAGCAAGCGATAGCGACATCTCTTCCTGTTTTTAATTGACCGTCACATTCCAGTACAATCCTATTTCTAAGATCGTTCATTACCAAGGTTTGTTGTGCTTCAGCAATGCCTAATTCCCAAGGTAGTCCAGCATGTTTTAACGATGTTAACGGCGAGGCTCCCGTACCTCCATCAAATCCCGAAACAAGAATAACATCCGCTTTAGCTTTAGCGACTCCAGCTGCCACAGTACCAACACCTACTTCCGAAACCAATTTTACATTGATTCTAGCTTTTCTGTTCGCTGATTTTAAATCATATATCAGTTGTGATAAATCCTCAATAGAATAAATATCATGATGTGGTGGTGGTGAAATCAGACCTACATATGGTGTTGAGTTTCTAGTTTTAGCGATAGCCGGATTAACTTTAGGACCAGGCAGTTGTCCACCTTCCCCTGGTTTTGCACCCTGGGCCATTTTAATTTGAATTTCCTTGGCATTGGTCAGGTAGTTTGAGGTAACCCCAAACCGGCCCGATGCGACTTGTTTGATGGCACTATTCTTCCAGTCTCCTGTTGCATTCTTATAAAAACGTTGTTCATCCTCTCCGCCTTCACCAGAATTACTTTTTCCGCCGATACGGTTCATGGCAATCGCTAAGTTCTCATGTGCCTCCTGACTAATAGACCCGTAGGACATTGCCCCCGTCTTAAAGCGTTTTACGATTTCTGTCCAAGGCTCTACCTCTTCCAATGGAATTGGGTCATAGTTTGAAAATTCGAATAGTCCCCTAATGGTCATTAGATATTTAGACTGTTCGTTTACCATTTTGGAATATTCCTTGTAGGTGTCAGGCTCATTACCTCTAACTGCTTTCTGAAGTTTTGCAATACTCAATGGATTGAACATGTGTTTTTCCCCATCCCTTCGCCATCGGTATTCTCCTCCTATCTCTAAATCAAGGGTAGCGGCTACTTCTTTGTTGGCAAAGGTGTGTTGGTGCCTTTTGGCTATTTCCTTTTCAATCTCATATAAGCCAATTCCTTGTATACGTGTGGGGGTGTTTGGGAAATATTGCTCTACAACTTTCGTGTTTATGCCAATACATTCAAATAACTGAGATCCTCGGTAGGAATTAAGTGTTGAGATACCAATCTTGTTCATCACTTTTAGGATGCCTTTGCCTACAGCTTTGTTATAGTTTTTTATCGCTTCATCAAAACTGAGGTCAGTAATGTCCAATTCCGCTATTTGTTCAGCAATAATTTCATTGACTAAATAGGGGTTTACGGCACTCGCTCCAAAGCCGAACAATAAGGCAAAGTGATGTACCTCTCGCGGTTCTGCCGATTCTATGATAAGACTGCATTTAGATCGTTTTCCCATTTTCTGAAGCCCACTATTTACATAAGAACAAGCCAGAAGGGCAGGGATTGGTGCATTGTTACTATCAACGTTTCTATCGGATAGTATAATAATATTGGCATTAGTGTCCACTGCTTTGGACGCTTGGTCTAAAATGAATTTGAGTGCATCTTCTAAACCGTTATGTCCCTTTTCTATGGTATAAAGTATAGGTATAGAAACCACTTTGTAGTCTGGACTTATGTCGTAATTTTTGATTTTATCCAAGTCTTCTTTTGAGATGACAGGATTTTGAATCTTAAGTTTTCTGCAATGTAATTCCGTAAACTCGAATATATTTTGATCTGTACCTAGGGTAAGACTAATGTCTGTAATCAATTCTTCTCGAATACCGTCCAATGGAGGATTGGTAACCTGAGCGAATAGCTGTTTGAAATAATTGTATATCAATTGTGGGCGTTGGGACAATACCGCTATAGGGGTGTCCGATCCCATAGAACCAATAGGTTCCTTTGCGGAGGACCCCATGGGAAGGATAATGGTATTGATATCTTCTAAGGTGTAACCAAAAACCGATTTTCTTTTTTCTAAAGTGGCTTCACCTAAAAATAAAGGGCAGTCGTTATAAGGGATGTCTTTTAGGTGGACAAGGTTTTTGTCCAGCCAATTTTTGTATGGATATCTTTTAGCGATATTTTCCTTAATTTCCTCATCGTTTATGATACGACCCTCTTCCATGTTCACCAAGAACATTTTACCTGGCTCCAATCGTCCGTGAAATTCTACGTTTTCAGGGGCAATCTCTACAACTCCTGTTTCAGAGGACATTACCACATAATCATCTTTAGTAACGGAATATCTAGAAGGGCGTAATCCGTTACGGTCTAATACGGCTCCGATATAATTACCATCGGTAAAGGGAATAGATGCAGGACCGTCCCAAGGCTCCATCATACAAGAGTGATACTCGTAAAATGCTTTTTTTGCAGGAGACATTTCTTCATTTTTTTCCCATGCTTCAGGTACTAAAATCATCATGACTTCAGGAAGTGACCTTCCCGTCATTAATAGCAGTTCTACAACCATGTCCATAGTTGCTGAATCTGATTTGCCTGGTAGGATAATTGGAAGTATGTTTTTTATTTCATCACCAAAAAGGTCGCTTTTCAGTAATTCTTCGCGGGAAAGCATTCGAGACACATTTCCGCGCAAGGTGTTGATTTCTCCATTATGACACATATATCTAAACGGTTGTGCCAAATCCCATGTAGGAAAGGTGTTCGTGGAGAAGCGTTGGTGTACTAACGCTAATCTGGTTACTACCCTAGAATCTAAAAGATCTGTATAGTACAGACTGATGTCATGGGGCATTAGTAAGCCTTTGAAAATAATGATTTTTGTGGATAGGCTGGGAACGTAAAAGAACTTGCTCTCCGAAAGTTTAGAATTGATAATGGTGTGTTCCGTGACCTTTCTGGCGATAAATAATTTTAAATTAAAATCGAAATAGGTCTGTTCCTGACTTTCTTTCGCAACAAAAAGTTGTCTAACGAAAGGCTCGGTTTCAGCCGCTATCCTTCCTGGAATAGAACGATTTACAGGCACATCTCGCCATCCAAGGAGTTGTAGTCCTTGTTTCTTAATATTTTCTTCAAAAACCGATGC
>CBDUKC010000235.1:0-4949 GCA_965367705.1 uncultured Maribacter sp.
GTCCCTACTTGGGTGCTAGTATTGCGATTGCCTTTACAGTTCGGACTTATGTTCTGGGCCTTTAGTTACTTAAACCTATAACAATAAAATAGGGGACGCTCTCGTCCCCTATTTCGCATGAAATTTAACTAAACTCACAAGTGAGACTAAACTAGATTAATCAACTATAAAGTTTTCAGAGTAGGTTTCGTTCGTGTCAGAAACTACAACGCTATAGTTGCCTTTATATGCACCTTTAAAATTAAAGGCTTTTTCTATGATCATTTCTTCCATAACTATTTCTGAAAAAACCATACGATATTCCTCATCATATACTTTGATAACTACTTTTGATTTATCCAAGTTTAAATAGTTTACAAACAACTTTTCTTTGGTTACCCGAAAATGAGGCTTAGCGGTTTCATCCTTTTTTAGAATGTTCACCTTGTCATCAGCTATTACAACGGTATAGACAATTACTCTATCTAGGTCAGAGGTAGTAAGAAAGTAGGTGCCATTCTGTAGGCTCTGTAAATCAAACTTTTTGACTATTGAGGTATTTCCCATTTTTTCAAAGTATAGGATATTATCCTCTATATCCGTAATTCGTAAGGTGAAATCCTTGGAAACGTTTTCCATTGTCAACACCAAACTCTTAGGCTGCTTAGTGGTCCTCAAACGTATGTCTGAATCCTTTGCCAAACCTATTGTAGCACTTAATAATAATGCTAGTACTGTCGTTACTTTTAAAATTGTTTTCATAATAATATCATTTTTTAAATTCTAATTAAATACACTACAAAACTACCCAGATAAACGAATACATACTACATCACAGTTTTCCAATTTCTATGCAATTTTAACCAAGCAAATAATTGAAACTCCCAATTATGTTAATATAGCATATATTTTGGTTAAATTTGTAAAGTTTAGCCTACGGAAGGATGTTTAATTTTATACTAGAATTGTATATAGCATGATGACAACAAAACCAAAATTTGAAGCCATAGCACCAACGTTTGGTAACTCCTTTACTTATCAAAAGTTCGATGAGTCCAAACTGAACAAGAATTACGAATGGCACTATCACCCAGAAATAGAACTGGTATATGTAAATGGTGGTTCTGGGAAAAGACAAATAGGCAGCCATGTTTCTTATTACACAAATGGAGAGCTTATTTTAATAGGCAGTAATCTACCACATTGCGGACTTACAGATAGACTTACTGGAAACACCAATGAAACGGTAATACAAATGAAACTAGATTTTCTAGGAAATGATTTTTTCAACATTCCTGAAATGAAAAAAATACAGTCCTTATTCGAAATAGCGAACGGTGGCATTACATTTTCTGGAAATACTAAAAAGAAAATTGGCGAGAAAATAGAGGTTCTAGAATACCAAACCGATTTCCAAAGATTACTTTCTATCCTTAATATTTTTAATGAACTGGCCAACTCAAAGGAAATAAAGTTGTTGAATGCAGATGGTTTTTCCTTGGCTACCGATATAAAGGACAATGATAGGATTAACGTGGTATTTAATCATGTGAAAAATAATTTTAAGGAGGAAATAACCTTAGCCGAAATCTCGAATATGGCTAGCATGACGATTCCTTCTTTTTGTCGCTATTTTAAAAAGATTACCAATAAGACTTTCGTTCAGTTCGTAAACGAATATCGTTTGGTTCATGCCTCTAAGCTATTGGCCGAAAAACCTTTGAGCATAACCGAGGTGTGTTTTGAATGTGGATTTAATAATTTTTCCCATTTTAACAAATCCTTCAAAGCATTTACCGGTCAGAATCCATCAGAATATAGAAACCAATTAAAAGCCATTATATCTTAATGCAGCCATTATTTGATAGAGAACCCCAGCAGTTAAATCTTCCTGATAGTGACATCATTTATTATCCAGATTTTATGGATAAAACGAGCGCTGACAACTTTTTTATATTGCTTAAAAATAATTGCAGCTGGCAACAGGACGATATTAAAGTTTTTGGAAAGGTTTATGCCCAACCAAGACTCACGGCTTTATATGCCAACAACGAGAAGCCCTACTCCTACTCCAACATAACTATGAACCCACATAGGTTCTCCAAAGAACTTCAATCCATAAAAGAGCAAATTGAAACTATTACGGAATGTAACTTTACCACGTGTCTTCTAAACTTATATCGAGACGGCAAGGATAGCAATGGCTGGCATGCCGACAATGAAAAAGAACTGGGACAAAATCCCATTATTGCCTCTATAAGTTTGGGAGCTTCTCGCTATTTTCATTTAAAACACAATGACAAACCAGATCAGAAGCGAAAACTATTGTTGGAACATGGAAGCCTGCTCGTAATGAAGGGCGAAACCCAACATTATTGGAAACATCAAATACCAAAAACAGCAAAACCAATTGGGGAGCGGATAAACTTAACATTTCGTATTATAAAATAAGAAACCCCGTCTAGAAGCCGATATATCCGCTAATCCAATAACCGACAACTATCTCAGATTTGAAGGTAACGTATCTTATATTACCATATTAAGTATTGCTTTGTATCTTTGCATTGCTATGGAAAAAGAATTTACAGACCGTGAGCTAGATCGTATTATAGAAATGGCATGGGAAGACCGCACAACCTTTGATGCCATTAGCTTTCAATTCGGTATCTCTGAACAGGAAACTATAGAAATCATGCGACGGGAAATGAAACCCAGCAGTTTTCGCATGTGGAGAAAAAGAGTTCAGGGCAGGGCTACTAAACATGCCAAGTTACGCACCGGTGACGTTGACCGTTTTAAATGCTCACGACAAAAACAGATAACCGGAAATAAAATTTCCAAAAGGTAAATCAGAAAACCAAAAGGTTTACTCGAAAATTCGGTTAAGAACGGCTGCCAAACGTATACCCCCCTTTTGCAGCTGTACTTCAACTGTTGACCACCACTTGTAACTGTATTGGTAACCTATCTTTTCACCAACCTCAACTGATTCATACAGTTGGTTGGCAATATCTTGCGATTCTTCTACCCAATCCAGCACACTACCCTTTTGCATTGCACTTACCTCTTGTTTAGTTAACTGAGGAAGAGTATTCGATAATTCTGTAAAACTCATGCCATAATCATCTATCATATTAGAGTCCCAAACCCTATGGAGATTGCTACCTCTTCCAAACCATTGTAATTGTATATCGTTTCCTCCCTTATCTTCCAAACGACCCACATGCATTGGTTGATGTAAGTCGCCAATAAGATGAACTAAAAATTTCAAGTAAAAAACCTTATCGGCACGGCTGCTTTCAGCATCTTTTACAACTATAATACACTTATTAATGCCCGTTATCAAATCCCCGTATTCGCTTGGAGTTTCATCTCCATAGTTCTTATCCGCAGGAAAATTAACATAATGCAAAGCACTGAACTCACGAAAAGACCTATCTGCTTTTATTTCATCACCAAAAGTAGAAACCTCTGCCAATGTCTGCCCACTCAGCAAATGCTTAATAGCTTTCTTGGCCTTCCTACTTAAGTGCTCTTGAGCAACATCGCCAACCACCCTGTGCCCAGTCTTAGACCAAACCATATCATTTGCGAAAGATATCTGGATAATAAAAAATAATAAAAAAGATATTTTTTTCATGCTACCTAATAATTTTGGGCAAAAATAGTACATCCCGTTTTAAGGTATTGTTAAAACTAACTTAGTTATAATTTTTAATGAGAACTTGCAGCCATGACTAGGAAAAAGAGAAGAAATAAAAATATCAAATCACGATATATTAAAACAACCACTAAGATACTTCTAGGATTATTCTTGGTGTTACTAACATTCTTACTCAGTGTCTACCTAGGCGCATGGGGTAGCATTCCTAAAAAGAAGGAATTATCTAATCTAAACTATCAGATGGCTTCCGAAGTATATTCTGCCGATAGCGTTCTTATTGGTAAATATTATATTAATGACCGCCAACCTATATCTTTTGAGGCTTTTCCTGAACATCTTATCCAGGCACTATTAGCAATTGAGGACGAACGTTTCTATTCCCACTCTGGTGTAGATATCCCAAGTCTTTTTCGTGTTGGATTTAAAACCATTTTAATGGGCGATAGCTCTTCAGGTGGTGGAAGCACGCTTACACAACAGCTCGCCAAGAACTTATACCCAAGAAAGGACCGGAATTCCGCCCACTTAATTATCGACAAGTTAAAAGAAATAATCATTGCCAAAAGATTGGAATCCATTTATTCGAAAGATGAGATACTTTCTCATTATCTAAATACGGTATCTTTTGGTGACAACACATTTGGGATTGAAAGTGCTTCCCTTAAGTTCTTTAACACCAGTACAAGAAATTTGACGATTGAACAGGCGGCAACCTTAGTAGGTATGTTAAAGGCTACCTACGGTTATAATCCAAGAATATTTCCTGAGAAAAGTAGGGCCAGACGTAATCTCGTTCTTACCGCAATGGGTAACAATGGTTTTCTAACAGCAAATGAAGTGGCCCAGCTTAGGGAGATTACACTTGAATTGGATTACCGAGACTATGATTACAATGCAGGCATAGCGCCATACTTTAGAGAGGAGGTCCGCAAACAAGTATTAGATTGGATAGAAAACGACAGTAATGCTGGAGCATCAATTAATCTGTATACCTCTGGTCTTAAAATATATACAACCTTAAACTATAGAATGCAGCTACTGGCAGAACAAGCAATGGTTGACCATATGAGTCAACTACAAGCAACTTTTGAAAAAAGCCATGGCAAAAACGCTCCATGGTTAACCAATTCAAAACTCTTGAATAGTATCGCGAGACGCACAACTACGTTTAAGAATTTGAAAAAAGACGGATTATCGGATTCACAAATACTTGAAAAACTTAGCAAGGAGAAAAAGCAAATGATTTTGACGAGTTGGACGGGTAGCCTAGAACAAAATGCGAGTACCATGGATAGTATTCAACATG
>CBDUKC010000236.1:0-4922 GCA_965367705.1 uncultured Maribacter sp.
AATTAAGGCTGCCGTCTCTAATTCGGCTTCTTTTGGTTTAGGGCTTCGATTGTCCAATACCGCCAGTGAAGAATTGGCTATTGGTAATCACATGGAGCAATTTCAGAACTGGCTAAAAGAGAACGAAGTATATGTTTTCACCATGAATGGATTTCCTTATGGGAATTTTCATGACGAGCGCGTAAAAGATAATGTCCATGCACCAGATTGGACTACTAAGGACCGACTGATATACACGCTTCGACTTTTCGATCAGTTGGCGGTTTTGCTGCCAGAGGGACAATCAGGAGGGATTTCTACCTCTCCAATCACTTATAAATACTGGCATAAGACGGATGCTGATAAAAAAGCAGCTTTTGTAAAAGCAGCGGAACAGATGGTACATGTGGCGAAACATTTGTACGATATTGAAATGAGCACAGGAAAATACCTGCATTTGGATATAGAGCCGGAACCGGACGGATTGCTTGAAAATAGTGATGAGGTACTTGGTTTTTATACGGATTATTTGGTTCCTATAGGCTTGGAAATGCTTCAAGAATCCTTAGGGAAGAATGCTTCCGAAATTGAAGAGCTCATTAAACGTTACCTCACCGTTTGTTATGATATCTGCCATTTTTCATTGGCCTATGAGGAACCAGAAGATACCTTTGCTAAATTCAAAAAAGCCAATATAAAGACAGGCAAAATTCAAGTTAGTGCTGCTTTGAAAATTCTGTTCAATGGTAGTAATGATGATGCGGTTTGGGAACTCCTATCACAATTTAATGAGCCTACCTATCTGCATCAGGTTACAGAGAACCGAGGTGATGAAGTAATTACCTATAACGATTTACCAGTTGTTCTTGAAAATAAAGGAAATTTTAAAGAATTACGAGCGCATTTTCATGTTCCCATATTTTTGAAGGAATTTGGTGCTCTTTCTTCTACTCAAGATCACATTTTGAAGACCTTGGAATTTTTAAAGAAGCAGCCTATTACTGAACATTTAGAAATAGAAACCTATACTTGGGATGTATTACCGACCGATTTAAAGGAAGACCTTACCCAATCCATTATACGGGAAATCAACTGGTTAAAAGAACGTTTGTAAAATGAAAAAGACCGTTGTAATTAATGTTGTGGGACTTACAAAACGACTGATTGGTGAACATACGCCTTTTATTACATCGTTTTTAGAGAAAGGCCAATCCACCTATATAAAGCCAGTGTTGCCTGCGGTAACTTGTTCGGCACAATCAACGTATCTAACGGGAAAATGGCCTTCCGAGCATGGTATTGTTGGCAATGGTTGGTATTTTAAGGAGGAATGTGAAGTCAAGTTTTGGCGACAATCGAATCACTTGGTACAGCAACCTAAAATCTGGGACGCACTTAAAGCTAAAGATGCCGGTTTTACATGCGCCAATCACTTTTGGTGGTACAATATGTATTCTACCGTAGATTATAGTATTACGCCTCGGCCTAATTATTTAGCGGACGGTCGTAAGATTCCCGATATCTATTCCCAACCGGCAGAGCTACGCGATACCATGCAAGATAGCTTAGGCACCTTTCCATTATTTGAGTTTTGGGGCCCAAAAACAACTATAAATTCCTCGCAATGGATAGCAAACGCCGCCATCCAAACCGACGAACTCCATAATCCAACCTTAACCTTGATATACTTGCCTCATTTGGATTATAATTTACAGCGCCACGGCTTGGATTTTGATATTATTTCAAAGGATTTAAAGGAAATAGATGGAGTGGTAAAGCAGCTGGTAAAACATTATGAGAAGTCCAGTTCCAATATCATACTTTTGTCGGAGTATGGAATAACTAATGTAAATAGGCCAATACATTTGAATAGGGTCCTGCGAGAGAACGGTTACCTGAGTGTACGCGTAGAGCGCGGTCTAGAATTATTGGATGCAGGCGTAAGCGATGCTTTTGCGGTTGCTGACCATCAAATAGCGCACGTGTATATTAAAAACAAGGCTCACCTAGATGCAATAAAGAAACTTATCGCGCAGCAACAAGGTGTGGAACAGGTGTTATCGGGTGAAGAAATCAGTCAGGAGCATCTTCAACATGAACGCTGCGGAGATTTGGTCGTAGTGGCGGACACCGATTCGTGGTTCACTTATTATTTTTGGTTAGATGACGCGAAAGCACCAGATTATGCACGTATGGTGGATATTCATAAAAAACCCGGTTATGACCCGGTAGAAATGATGACCGACCCAAAGGATAAATTGGTAATGGCGAAAGTCATTGGTAAGCTCCTTAAAAAGAAATTAGGTTTCCGAACCGTAATGAATATTATACCTATAGATGCTACGTTAATAAAGGGTTCCCATGGGCGTATTCCAGAGGATACCGACGATTATCCTATTCTGATTAGTAATACTGCTCTAGAAACAAAAGATACTGTTGTTAAGGCTATAGATGTGTATAAAATAATTAAAAATCAAGTGCTAAAATAATGGTGTATGAATCCGATTTTTAAAAGTATTGGTTTTTTATTTACCCTACTGTTTGGTTTAGGAGCTGCGGTGCAATATAATGATCCGGATTCCTTAGCATGGATTATTATCTATCTTTTAGCCGCCCTTATTTCCTTATTGTTTGCCTTGAACAAACTGAATATTTTTATTCCGCTTATTTGTGGCGTGGCTTGCTTTATAGGTTTTGTTTACCTATACCCTTCTGATTTTCAAGGATTTGATTTGAATGATGGAGATATTAAGACTGTGGAACTGGGACGTGAAGCCTTTGGCTTATTAATTATTGCCTTGATCTGCTTTCTGTATGCATATCGTTTAAAACTAAAATCAAAGGTCTAGGTCAAATTCCTTACGCAACAGGTCTATTGCTGGATTCTTCTCTCTTAATTTTTGATACTTTTCTTCAGGCGTGAATGCAAATTTCTTAGCACTTTTTTCGTTTACGGTGATCTGTAGTTGTATGAAATGATTGTTGAGTTTCAACCTTAGGAACTCCATCAACTCATAGTTTTCACGCTCAATTTCCTTTTTCATTGTACCGTTAGGCATTTCAATACAAATGATAACTTCGTCCTTTATCTTCGGAACATCGGTGTTTAAATTAGAGGCTAATATCTTCTGACCTTTTGCATCAATTTGATTTACAAATTCGTTCCAATGTTGCCGCAGTGTTTCCTCTGTAAAGGAATCTCTAGGTAAGGCATCTTCATCAATAACGACCTCAATTTTATTAAGCTCGTGTTGCTTTTTTGCCTTTAAACTCGATATGGATAATCCAGATACCCTTTTAGCGGGAGTCTTTATATTGATTTTTGGAGCTGCAGGTTCTTCAACGATGTTTTGCGTGGTTATTATCGCAGAATCGGGTGTTGTAATCGCTTCATTTTCCGAGCTTTTTACTGATGTAGTCTGTTCCTCATTGACAGCCTGTTCGCTGTTTAATGTCGGCAATTCATGTTGAACAAGCTGTTTTTCAATAACAGGAGATTCTTCAGCGTGGGTTCTAGGCGCTACTTTAACAGCTTTTGACTCTTGTTGAACTGCTTCAATTATAGGGTTTTTTCCTGTTGTGCTTTCTTTTGGAACTGGTGACAGGTTTTGATAAAAAGCTGCCGGAGCAATGAAATCGATAGTCTTATTATGAAGTGCTACTGATTCAGGATTTTTTTTTTCTCCATCAAAATCGATAGAGGCAAGTTTCATTAGTGTAAGTTCCACCAGTAATCGCTGATTCTTACTGGTTTTATAGTTGAGGTCACACGCGTTGGCCAAATCTAAGGCTTTAAGCAAGAAACTAGAGGAGGTGCGTTGCGCTTGATCTCGATAACTTTTTTGCGCCGCTTCACCAACTTCTAGGAGTGAGATTGTTTCCTGATGCTGGCAGACCATTAAATCCCTAAAATGCGAAGCCAATCCGTTAATGAAGTGATGTCCATCAAAACCTAATGCCAAGGTTTCGTTGAAGAGCAAAAGTGCTTGCGGAATATTATGAGTTAAAATAAAATCAGTAGCCTTAAAATAAGTGTCATAATCAAGTACGTTCAGGTTTTCCGTGACCGCTTTTCTGGTCAGTTCTTTTCCGGAAAAACTAACAACCCGGTCAAAAATAGAAAGCGCATCTCGCATGGCACCATCTGCTTTTTGGGCAATGATATGCAGGGCATCTTCATCCGCATTAATCCCTTGGCTTTCCGCAATGTACTTTAAGTACTCTGCTGCATCCTTCACTGTTATTCGCTTAAAATCAAATATTTGACAACGCGACAGAATGGTTGGAATAATCTTATGTTTTTCCGTAGTTGCTAAAATAAAAATAGCATGACTAGGAGGTTCCTCTAAGGTCTTTAAAAATGCATTAAAGGCATTAGTAGACAACATGTGTACCTCATCAATAATATATACCTTGTATTTTCCTACCTGCGGTGGAATACGAACTTGATCCGTGAGTTCCCTTATTTGATCTACACCGTTATTGGAGGCAGCATCAAGTTCAAATATGTTAAAGGCGAAATCCTCATCTGGATTTTCTGTCCCATCAGAATTTATTTGTTTCGCCAGGATTCTAGCGCAGGTTGTTTTTCCAACCCCTCTAGGGCCACAAAACAACAATGCTTGTGCAAGATGATTATTACTAATCGCATTTTCGAGGGTATTGGTAATGGCCTGTTGCCCTACAACATCCTTGAATGTCTGGGGTCTATACTTTCTGGCCGATACAATAAATGGTTCCAAATCCGATTAATTTTGTCCTCTTACAAATATAAAAATAGCTAAGTATTCTTTGGTGAATTTAAACTGTAGATCATCTTTAGTTATCAACAATTGCAGTACATTTGCCCGAAGCAGGCCACCTTATCGCTGCATGCCAAACTTGTGTTGGCATGGAGAGGAAAGTCCGGACACCATAGTGCAGTATAGCGGGTAACGCCCGTC
>CBDUKC010000237.1:0-4895 GCA_965367705.1 uncultured Maribacter sp.
CATATCTTCTGAGATATGAAGTTGACAACCTAAGCGAGAATTATCCTTTACATTAAAAGCCTCAGATAGCATGGCCTCTTCATCGTCCCCCATTTCTGGAAGGTCATGATTTGATGTCACATAACATTGACATGAGGCACACATGGCCATACCGCCACAGATACCAATAGTCCCTTCAGGCGCGAGTTCGTAAGAACGCACGATTTCCATCAGGTTCATATTCATATCGGTTGGGGCATCTATTTCGTGAAGTACCCCGTCACGATCTGTGATTTTTATTTTTATGTCGGTCATTTTTACTCTATCGCTTTTACCACGGCTTTGGGGGCCTCTTTTTTACTTCCATCGAATCCAGTAACACCGCCAACCGTAGTATATTTCATGACATATTTTTTATCTGGAAAAATACGTTGATACGCACTTTGACACATTAGGGTTGCCTCATGAAAGCCACATAGAATCAATTTTAACTTGCCAGGGTAGGTGTTTACATCACCAATCGCATATACTCCTGGAATATTCGTTTGATAATCTAAGGTATTGTCTACCTTGATTGCATTTTTCTCTATTTCTAAGCCCCAATCTCCGATAGGACCTAGTTTAGGAGACAACCCGAATAAGGGTATAAAATTATCAACTTCCAATGTAATGAGTTCCTCAACATCATTTTTCTTTATGGTGACAGATTCTAGAACACTAGTCCCATTAAGACCAACAATTTCAGAAGGTGTACTTAAATTTATTTTTCCTTCATTTTTTAGTTTCTGGACTTTTTCAACAGAATCAAGCGCACCTCTAAATTCGTTTCTCCTGTGTACTAAAGTAACTTCAGCGGCAACATCAGCTAAAAAAATACTCCAATCCAAAGCAGAATCCCCCCCTCCGGCAATTACAACTTTCTTGTTGCGGTATACTTCTGGGTCTTTAATGATATAAGCAACACCGTTATCCTCAAACTTAGCTAAGTTTTCCAATAAAGGTTTTCTGGGTTCAAAACTACCCAATCCACCAGCTATAGCCACAATAGGCGCATGATGTTTCGTTCCTTTATTTGTTGTAACTATAAACGAACCATCTTCTACCTTTTCAATAGTTTGTGCGCGCTCCCCCAAGGTAAACCCAGGTTGAAAGGGCTTTATCTGTTCCATTAAGTTATCTACCAAATCCCCTGCCAATACTTCTGGAAACCCAGGAATATCGTAAATAGGTTTTTTTGGATAGATTTCGGAACATTGTCCTCCTGCTTGTGGCAACGCATCTATGAGATGACATTTTAATTGTAATAATCCTGCTTCAAAAACGGCAAAAAGACCCGTAGGTCCAGCGCCAATTATCAGTATGTCTGTTGTAATCATTAAAAAACTAATTAATATCCTGTAAAAATAGTGGATGGGTAGTGGTCAAAATATGATTTTAATCAGGTAACTAACTAATGTTAACTACTTCTTCTATCTGTGGTGCATATTTTTTTATGGTCATTTCCACTCCGCTTTTAAGGGTCATTTGGTTAACGGAACAACCTATACAGTTACCTTCCAATCTCACTTTAACCGAACGTCCGTTGTCAATAGAAATTAAGGTGATATCCCCACCGTCACTCTGTAAAAATGGACGAATTTCCTCCAAAGCCTTTTCTACGTTCATGTTGAGTTCATCCGAAGTCATTGTTGTCATAGCTACTTCTTTTTAACGGCAGCACAACCTGCCATCGTTGTTATTTTAATCGCCTCTGTTGGCGGAATATCCGTATTTCTACGAACTACTTCTTGTACCACGTTTTTAGTTATACCTTCAAAAGCAGCTTCTATTTGCGTACCTGTTTGCAGTGCTGCTGGACGACCAATATCTCCCGCCTCACGTACACTTTGCACCAAAGGAATTTCGCCTAAAAAAGGCACCTTTAAATCCTCTGCAAGGTGTTTGGCACCTTCCTTCCCAAATATATAATATTTATTGTCAGGAAGTTCCGCTGGGGTAAAGTAGGCCATATTCTCTATGATACCTAAAACAGGTACATTGATCGAATCTTGTTGGAACATGGCAACTCCCTTACGCGCATCTGCAAGCGCCACTTCTTGCGGCGTACTTACCACAACTGCGCCTGTTACCGGCATCGCCTGCATGATACTCAAATGTATATCTCCCGTACCAGGAGGCAAGTCTAGTAACATGAAATCTATCTCACCCCAATGCGCATCAAAAATCATTTGATTTAAGGCTTTGGAAGCCATAGGTCCTCTCCAGATAACTGCTTGATCACGTTGTGTAAAGAACCCAATAGAAAGTAGCTTTACACCATAGCTTTCTACCGGTTTCATTTTAGATTTCCCATCAACGTTTATGGCCAAGGGCTTCTCTTGTGCCACATCGAACATAATAGGCATGGAAGGGCCATAAATATCAGCATCTAACAAACCTACCTTAAAACCCATCTTAGCCAAAGTGACGGCTAAGTTAGCTGTAACTGTAGATTTCCCCACACCACCTTTACCTGACGCTACTGCAATAATATTCTTAATACCCGGTAGCGGCTTACCTTTTATCTCATTAGTCTTAGGTTTTACAGGAGCATCTACCTTAATGTTTATCTTGATTTTTGCCTTCTCGTACACTTCTTTATGGATAATTTTTAAAATTTCCACTTCCGTTTTTTTACGAGCTTGTAAACTTGGGTTGGCAATGTTGATATCTACCTCAACCTCATCTCCAAAAATTTGTATGTTTTTTACGGCACCACTTTCTACCATATTCTGGCCTTCTCCTGGAACTGTAATATGTTCCAATGCCTTTAAAATGTCATTTTTATCTAGCTTCATTATATATACTGATTCTAAACAACAAAGATAGCTTTTAGCGGTGAGATTGAGAAGTTATGCTATTGAAAATGAAGATGTCGTTATAAATAGAACTTACTGTTATTAGAAATGGATGTTTATTTTGTTTTGAAGTGGCCAAAGCAATAAAACGATACAAATAGTGTACTTTAGGAGGACTAAATCAAAGCAAGAATACATGCCCTTATGTTATAAAAGAGTAGTTGGATTATTTTTCGGTAGCCTTTTGTTCCTTCTCCTAAGTGATTGCAAAGAAGCTGAAGCTGAATTTTCAAAAAAAGATGTAACCAACAGTCTAAAACTTATCGGTATAGATTTCGATAAAAAACATATAGACACCATTTATCCTTATTTGGAGCGAAATAAAGAAGGGTTTGATTCTTTACGGAACTATGCTTTGGATATTGATGTGTTTCCTGCTATTCGCTTTGACCCGTTACCGAAAGATTTTTCCGCAAGACCTCAAGCTGGTTTTCCAGATTGGGAAATACCATCAGGAGTAGAATTACCTGATAATGAGAATAATCTCGCTTATTATTCCATTCTGCAATTGGCCTCGCTCATTAAAAACAAAAAAATAACATCATTGGCGCTCACCGAATTTTTCATCGAACGCCATAAAAAGTACAATCCAATACTAGAATGTACCATCACCATTACCGAAGAAATGGCGATTGATCAAGCAAAAAAAATGGATAAAGAATTAGCAGAAGGAAACTATCGAGGAGTACTTCATGGCATACCTTATGGAGTTAAAGATTTAATGGCCGTCAAAGGCTATAAAACTACCTGGGGTGCCGAACCCTATAAAAATCAAAAAATAGACACGAATGCAACCGTAGTTGAACGACTCCAAAACGCTGGTGCAGTTCTTATTGCCAAACTGGTCTCAGGCTCACTGGCTAGGGGGGATGTTTGGTTTGGTGGGAAGACAAAAAACCCATGGGATACCTTAGAAGGTGCCAGTGGTTCATCCGCAGGTTCCGGCTCGGCTACTGCTGCTGGCTTGGTGCCTTTTGCCCTTGGCACGGAAACCTTAGGCTCCATTACCTCTCCGAGCACAACGAATGGCATTACCGGCTTAAGGCCTACATACGGTAGAGTAAGTAGACATGGCGTTATGAGTCTTAGCTGGTCTATGGATAAGGTTGGTCCCATGACCAGAAGTGCCCAAGATTGTGCCATAGTTTATAGTATAATTTCTGGAAAAGACCCAAAAGACCAAACAACTACAGCTTATCCTGATGGTTTTGAACCCGAAAAAGACATCAGTACCCTTCGGGTAGCTTACCTAAAAATAGACATTGAAAACGATACCACCTTAAGCAAGGAAAACTCCGAACGAGCTATTAAAACCTTCGAAAAATTAGGATTAAAACTTACTGAAGTTGAACTCCCTGAAGATATGCCATACCAAGGCTTTGATATTATATTAAGGGCAGAAGCGGGAGCATTTTTTGATGATTTAGTGCGCTCCGGTGATGTGGACCAAATGGTAGAACAGGATCAAAAATCTAGAGCCAACTCGCTACGACAATCACGATTTATTCCCGCTGTAGAATACCTTCAAGCCAATAGGCATAGGCAGGTACTTATCGAAAAAATGGATGCCATCATGAAGGAGTATGATGTGCTCATCTCCCCTACTTTTGGCAACCGTCAATTAGTTATTACAAATCTAACGGGGCATCCTGTAATTTCTGTTCCCACTGGCCTTGACAAAGAAAAGCATCCAACCAGTATTACCCTTGTTGGTAATTTATACGACGAAGCAAGCATTCTTTTATTAGCCAAGGCATTTCAAAAAAATACCCAGTTCGACGAAATGCATCCCGAGGGGTATTTGGATTGAAAAAAAGGTACTCAAATACGCACCGTCTAAATCTTCCTCCCATCCAATAAGTTGATGGTTCTTGAACCGTAAGCCGCGTTTTTCTCTGAGTGTGTTACTTGAATAATCGTTACACCATCTTCTTGATTTAGTTTTTTGAAGAGCTCCATAATCTCTTCACTTTGTTGTGAGTTTAGGTTTCCTGTAGGCTCATCGGCTAATATCAATTT
>CBDUKC010000238.1:0-4855 GCA_965367705.1 uncultured Maribacter sp.
TCTAATGTAAATGCTTGGTATGTGGAACATCCTCATATTGCACCACATACAGATGGTGATTTTATTGGAAGTGTTGCAAAAGGTGCTAGCACTAATTTTAATGATATCTGGTTTAATCCGCATGCACACGGTACACACACCGAATGTGTAGGTCATATTACCCGTGATTTTGCTTCGGTAAATAAAAGCTTACATCGTTTTTTCTTTTTGGCAGAACTCATAACCGTGGCTCCGGGTAAACGGGGGGAGGATTTTGTCATTACCAAAAAACAACTTCAAAATGCCATTGGAGACCTGAGGATGGAGGCCTTAGTGATTCGTACCTTACCGAATACGGATTCAAAAAAATCTAGACAATACGCGCATACTAATCCGCCCTATTTATTGGAGGAGGCTGCTGCGTTTTTAGCAGAAATAGGGGTAGAACATTTACTTGTAGATTTACCCTCTATTGATAAGGAAAAAGATGAAGGTGCGCTTTTAGCACATAAAATGTTTTGGGACTTTAATGGTACTATCCGTTCAAAAGCTACAATTACGGAGTTTATCTATGTGCCTAATGCTGTTATAGATGGGACTTATTTTTTAAACCTTCAAGTAGCGCCTTTTGAGAACGATGCGAGTCCTAGTAGGCCCGTGCTTTATAAAATAAAATAAGAATGAAAATTTTATTAAAACTGGAGGAATTGGCTATGTTGCTTTTAGGTTTTTTCCTTTTCATGCAGTTAGATTTACCAACATGGTACTTTTTTGCATTAATTTTAGCACCTGACATAGGAATGTTAGGATATATTTTCGGAAGTAAAGCTGGCGCTGCATCCTACAATCTAACGCATCATAAGGGAGTTGCTATTTTGCTTTATTTGGTTGGAAGTAGTTTTTTAGATTTTTCTATCTTACAGTTAATAGGTATTATTTTATTTTCGCATGCAGCGATGGATAGGGTATTTGGATACGGACTTAAGTATAACAGCGGCTTTAATGATACCCATTTAGGGAAAATAGGCAAAACAAATGGATAGTATTTTCGAATTGTTTCTTGGGCTCATTTTAGGTGCCATTATTATGTACTGGTTATTTTCTTTTTTCAGGAAGAAAAAGAAAAAGGAGTTAACCAGCCATCAGTCTACGGTACTATTGGAGAAGATTAAAAGTGTTTGTAAGCTAATATCGGTGGAAGGGGATTTTGCTGAAATTTATAAATATGAAAATACTAGAGAGCGTTTCTTAAGCTTAGTAATTAGTAAGAAAAAGGCGTTAATTGTAATAAAGGCAAAGGCCCAAATTGGTTATGATTTAAAAAAAATACTAATGCATGCCGATGATGGAAATAGGAAAATTATACTTACCAGTTTTCCAGAGCCTGAGGTTTTATCCATTCAACCGGAATTGGATTTTTATGACATCAAAAATGGGATGTTTAATACCTTTACTCCAGATGATCTTACGACACTGAATCAAGAAGCTAAAAAGCATATTCTAGAAAAAATCCCAGAAAGTGGGCTTATGGATACGGCTAGAAAAGAAGCGTTACATACCGTATTATTGATAGAAAAAATTGTGGAAACTATTGGTTGGAAACTAGATTATTCTGCTTTAGAAATCACGGAGAAACAAAAGAAGCTTTTAGACGAGTAATGTTTGTATTAGAATATAATTCAAATAGAGAGACCAATATATGAGAACCCTTGTAAGTTTAGTATTTTTAATGGCCATAGGAACGGTAATTGGCCAAACCAACGACACGATGAAAGAATTTGACTCCAATTTTGCACATACGGTATATTTCTGGTTGAAAAACCCGGACAATGCCTCCGATAGACAAGCGTTTGAAACTTCGCTCCGAACATTCTTGGACAACTCTACATATGCTAAAACACAATTTATTGGAAAACCGCCCAGCGCTAGTAGAGATGTAGTCGACGGTTCGTTTACCTATTCCTTGATCGTAACTTTTGAATCTGCCGAAGCGCAACAACAGTACCAGGTTGAAGCACCACACAAAAAATTTGTAGAAGAATCAAGTGGGTTATGGACAAAGGTTATTGTTTATGATTCGCAAGGAATTTAAATAACATGATATCGTTTAGAACGGCGGAAACACTGGATTATAAGGATATTGCCAAATTACATGCAGAGAGCTGGCAACAAAATTATCGAGGCTCTTTTAGTGCTCATTTTTTGGACCATGAGGTACATCAAGAACGATTGGCTGTTTGGAAAGCGCGTTGTTTGTTTTCTGCTGAAAATCAACTTGTAATTCTCGCGGAAGAAGAGGGAAAACTTCTGGGATTCTGCTGTGCGTATAGTAACGAAAGTGTTGTTTATGGCACGTATTTAGACAATCTTCATGTGAGCTCAGAAGCAACCGGTAAAGGCTTGGGTACCTACTTAATGCAAAGGCTTATTAAGGAAATTAGATCTCGCAATGTGTCAGATAAAATGTACCTATGGGTAATGAAAGGGAATACTACTGCCATTGATTTCTACGATAAATTAAAGGGACGTACCGAGGAACCTGTAAAGGCAAATGACATAGGGGATGCTGAATTTTGGAAAATCAGGTATGTTTGGGATGGTTTAGCAGCGTTGGAAGATCAAATAAACACCAAATTACATCAATATGCATGTAGAGGAATTTAGGGACTATTGCTTACGTAAAAAGGGAATAACGGAAGAGTTTCCTTTTGATGATGTTACCTTGGTCTTTAAGGTTATGGGGAAGATGTTTGCCTTGTGTGGTCTAGAAAGAACACCTACTCAAGTAAATCTAAAATGTGATCCAGATAGAGCAGTTCAGCTTAGGGAGGAACATGAGGAAATCATTGAAGGTTGGCATATGAGTAAAATTCATTGGAATACTGTTTATATTGAACGTTTAGACCCTAATTTAACGAAAGAGCTGATAGACCACTCCTATAATTTAGTCGTTGCAAAATTCACTAAAAAACTGAAGTCGAAACTGGATGCACTCCCTTAACACCCTTATCCATATCTTTGCGTTTTAATTGTAAAATTCTATCTCAATAATGCAGGATGCCGCTTCTTTTTATCAATCTGAGATTGAAAAATTTACTATTGAACTTTCTACCCTTAAAAAGCAATTATTCGCCTCGAGCATGGTACGTTTATGCGTGTTTTTAGCGGCTTGTTTTGGTGTTTATCTGTTGTATGGTAATACGAAGTTTGTTATTGCTATTGTTTTGGTTGCCATTGTAGCTTTTTTGTACCTAGTTTCTAGGCATAGTAATCTGCAAAACAAAAGGGATAAGCTTAAAGAGCTTATTCGTATTAATAAGACAGAGTTAAAAGTACTGCGTCGAGATTTTTACGATTTACCTGATGGAGGTAACTATAAAGACCCATTGCACTTTTATAGTCAGGATATTGACCTTTTTGGTAAAGGCTCTTTTTATCAATATATCAATCGAACGGCCCTAACACAAGGGAGCGACACCTTAGCTGCTGTACTCACCGAAAATTCGATTGACAGTATATCCAAAAAACAAGAAAGTATTGCAGAACTCGCCCAAATGCCCAAATGGCGACAAGATTTTTCCGCTACTGCTGCCTTAGCAAAAACAGAGACCAGTACCCATACTATTGTCTCTTGGCTAAAATCATATAAGCCTTTTGTACCAAAGGTCATGACGTATCTTCCCTTGGTATTTTCTGTTATTTCTGTGACCCTAGTAGTCTTGTATTTTTTTGATTTGGTTTGGGAATCAGTTTTGTTGTATTGGTTACTATTTGGTTTAGTGCTCACCGGAACATTTTCAAAAAAAATAATGAATTTGGGACTTGCAACCGGCAAAGTTCAATCTACCTTTCAACAGTACAATCAGTTATTAACCTTGATTGAGGAAAAAGAATTTGAATCCGAAATCCTAAGGAATAAAAAAGCACAAATTCTAAGTCAAGGTAGAAAAACATCCTTGGTACTGCAGGATTTCTCTAAATTATTGTCCAGTTTAGACCAAAACAATAATGTGCTATATCTCATTTTTGGGAATGGTTTTTTTCTCCGTGGGCTCACTACTTGCCTTAAAATTGAAAATTGGATTACCGCTCATGGAACCTCTGTTGAAGACTGGTTTCAAGTAATCTCTTATTTCGATGCTCAAAACAGTCTAGGGAATTTTGTATTCAACCATTCCAACTATACCTTTCCAGTAATTGCGAATGAAGGAACAGCATTAAAATCTGAAAACGCAGGACATCCCTTATTAAATCCGGCAAAAAGTGTTTTGAACGATTTCGAAATAAAAAACGAGGAGTTTTTTATAATTACAGGGGCGAACATGGCAGGGAAGAGCACATTTCTTAGGACTGTTTCATTACAAATCGTAATGGCCAATGTTGGTTTGCCAGTCTGTGCTTCATCGGCAACCTATGTACCCATAAAGCTGATCACAAGTATGCGCACCACAGATTCGCTGACCGATGACGAATCCTACTTTTTTTCCGAGCTAAAGCGATTAAAGTTTATAGTGGATGAAATTCAAAATGATCGTTATTTTATTGTTTTGGACGAAATACTAAAGGGAACCAATAGCACGGATAAGGCCAAAGGTTCTAGGAAATTTGTGGAACGTTTGGTAGCCTCTAAGGCCACGGGTATCATAGCAACCCACGACCTAAGTCTTTGTGAGGTGGCCACCGAATTACCAGAAGTTAAAAACCATTACTTCGACGCGGAAATTGTAAACAACGAGTTGCATTTTGATTATACGTTTAAAGACGGGATTTGTCAGAATATGAACGCGTCGTTCCTATTAAAGAAAATGGGAATAGTTTCTTAAGAGACAAGAGAGTAGTCGTTAAAGGGTATAAAAAGAAAATAGGAAGAAGTGAA
>CBDUKC010000239.1:0-4836 GCA_965367705.1 uncultured Maribacter sp.
TGTGTACAAAATGATCTTCGTTCGAACCATCTTCAGTGATGAAACCATATCCTTTAGAATCATTGAAGAATTTTACTGTTCCTTTACTCATAATAGAAAAAATTATATATTATTAAAGCGCAAAGATACTACTAAATTTTTTAATTATTAAAATTTAACACTATTATAATCATCTTAAGTGGTTAAAAATCAATAATCTTAGCAGGTTACTGGTGCGAATTACTTACTCGGGTCAGGTGTCATTCTTAAATAGGATTTAAGTTCAGTAATACCGCTACTAAATAGCACCTTGGCATCCGAGGTTTTGATTGCAGGACTTACTACAACATCTTGTCCCTGTTCCCAATTTGCAGGTGTTGCTACCTTATGGTGTGCGGTAAGTTGTAAAGAATCTATAACACGTAATAATTCGTAAAAGTTGCGCCCAGTAGAAGCAGGATAGGTAAGGGTTAATTTGATCGTTTTATCCGGTGCTATAATAAAAACGGAACGAACGGTTAAGTTGTTATCCGCATTTGGATGAATCATATCGTATAGGTCGGACACTTGTTTATCTTCATCGGCGATGATCGGAAAGTTTACAGTGGTATGCTGTACTTCATTTATATCTTTTATCCATTTTTGGTGCGAAGCAACGCCATCCACGCTTAAGGCCAACATCTTTACGCCCCTTTTGTCGAACTCACCTTTAAATTTTGCTGCAGTACCTAATTCTGTAGTACATACGGGTGTGAAATCTGCAGGATGAGAAAATAAAATACCCCATCCATTTCCCAAATACTCATAGAGGTTTATAGTTCCCATAGAACTTTCTGCTGTAAAATTCGGTGCGGTATCGCCCAATCTTAATGTTGCCATAATCTTTATTTTAAAACTAAGTTATTATCCTACTAAATTAGTAGATTTATAATATAATCTTATTTTTTTTTGGTTAAAAATGTATTAAAATTTAGTGAGTGTGGATTTGTAAATAGAAGCATGTGAACATTAAAGTGGTTATTCATTTTTCAACCATCCAAGTTTAGCGTACTTCACGTTCCATTTTTTCATAAACAATGAATACCGGCTGAGATTTTTTAAATAGGATAAGCGCTATTTAACAGGTTCTTTATTACATTTAACATATGGAAAACTTAGAAGCATTGCGTTACCCCATCGGCCATTTTAATTGTCCAGAAAAAATAAGCGATTCCCAAATACAAGATTGGATGACTGCATTAGAAACTTTTCCAAAACGTTTGGAGACTTTGGTAGGGAACCTGACTGAAGTCCAAGTGGAAACTCCCTATAGGACCGGTGGTTGGACCATAAGACAACTGATCCATCATATTGCGGATAGTCACCATCATAGTTATACTAGATTTAAGTGGGCGCTTTCAGAAGAAACCCCTGTGATAAAAGCGTATGAAGAAAAAGCTTGGTCAAGTTTATTAGATGCTCGTACAGCTCCCATTGATCTTTCTCTTAATTATCTCAAGGCGCTGCATGCGAAACTTGTATTCGTTTTAAAGGGTTTAACAAAAGAACAGTATTCATTGTCTTACCTACATCCAGTGGATAATAAGAAGATAAGTATTGCAGAAAATATGGGAAAGTACGCTTGGCACGGGAATCATCATTTGGCTCATATTCAAAATTTGATGCAACGGGAAGGTTGGATGTAGTATTTTTAGCCTAGTTTCTTTTTCATTATGAACATTGGTTTTTCCGCTTCTATTACTTGTTTAAATTTGATTTCTATGCTACTATGAATATAAAATCCATTTTTCTTATAGAAATTAAGTGCTGGCCCTTTTTGCATAGCAGCGAGCCAAACCACATGCTTTTTTGCTTCTTTTGCCCGCAGTTGTATAAATTTTAATGTTTTGGTTCCAATACCCATACCGGATGCTTCTTTGGTGATATAAATTTTATCGAGGTACAGTGCTTCTTTCTTGGAATAGCCTTCAAGTTCACAGTCTATTACTATTTTAAAGATTCCAACACATTCCTGGTTATGTTTAATCAAGAAAAGTTGGGTGTTTATGTCTTCACTCTCTTGTTTTACGATAGCTTGAGTGAAGCTTGTTTTTATGTACGGCGAAGTATCAGCGTTAGGCCATAAATGTAGATAATGTTCATTGTATGCCTTTGTGCCAACGCTTATATACGTATCAAAGGTCTCATCACTTACAGGTTCAAAATGAACAATGTCTGCCATAGTCAATTGTACCTTATTACTCATCCATTGTTCTGTAAAACCATTGTCATCTAAATTGATTTGGAATTGAACCTTAGCGGGCTATCCATTTTATATTGCAACCAATACTTGGTTTTTGATGTTTATTTATTGGATTTCCTAGTAATATTGCGTCCATGGCCTTGCGTAGGTCGCTTCCGTTTAGCGGTAATCCGTTCTCAGGTCTAGAATCGTCCAATTGCCCGCGGTATACCAAAATGAGCTCAGCATCAAAAAGATAGAAATCGGGAGTACATGCGGCGTCGTATGCTTTGGCAACTTCCTGCGTTTCATCAAAAAGATATGGGAATGTATAGCCCTCTTCCTTGGCCTTTATTTTCATAAGCTCTGGATTGTCCTGAGGATAATTAACAATATCGTTGCTGGAAATGGCAATAAACCCGAAACCTTTATTTATATATTCCTTTGCCAGTTTTTTTAATTCCGGGTTTACGTGAACAACAAAAGGACAGTGATTGCAAATGAACATAATCAGAGTTCCTTCTGTACCAATCAATGTTTCCAAATCACGATGTTTTCCGCTTACGGTATCCAGTAAATTAAAACTTGGAGCCTTAGTGCCTAAGGCTAACATCTTACTTTCAGTTCTTGCCATCCGAAGTGTGCTTTTAAGCATATAAAGTTAAAGTTATTTTTACTTTTATTGAATAAGCATACCCCTTTATCTTATTGTACGGGAGAGTTTTCTTTTGGTATGCAATTTCCGGTCTTTGAATCCTTTGATGACTTTGTTTTGAAAGAAATGAAATTACCTATTTAAAGTTGAAAGTAGTATCTTGGATGCGCTTGAATAGGTATATAGGATTCTTAAATTGTAGCAGCATAAGGTTACGAAGTAATAAATATTTATTTTTTGACAGACACACTCTTAGACAACATACATATAAATTATAATGGAGAGGCATTATGGACAATGAATGTAGTCTTGGCATTTGTGATGTTTGGTATTGCTTTGGAAATATCAGTTGATGATTTTAAACAATTGTTGTCAAAACCTAAACCAGTTTTGGTCGGAGTGTTTAGTCAGTTTTTAGTGTTGCCTGCTTTAACTTTTTTATTGGTCTTGTTGATAGAGCCTTATCCTAGTATAGCACTAGGAATGTTTATGGTAGCTGCTTGCCCCGGAGGAAATATTTCTAACTTTATCTCCCATTTGGCTGGAGGGAATACCGCGCTTTCTGTGTGCCTTACCGCAATTGCTACTTTACTCGCCGTGGTTATGACTCCCTTAAACTTGCAGCTATGGGGTTCTTTTTATGCGCCTACGGCAGCTATTTTACAAGAGGTTGCGATTTCTCCTTGGCAGATGGTTAAATTAGTAGCGTTGCTACTTGGAGTTCCTTTAGTTTTAGGAATGTTGGTTAACTATTGGAAACCTAGGCTTGCTTTTAAAATGGCAAAAGCTTTAAAAATAGTTTCATTGTTGTTTTTTATTGCTTTGGTGTTTTTGGCCCTGTATAATAATCGAGAGGTCTTTCTGGATTATGTTTTTTATGTCTTTTGGCTTGTTCTTATTCATAACTTACTGGCTTTTTTCACCGGCTTTTCATTAGGAAAAGTATTTGGGCTAAGCAGTGCTAATACAAAGTCCATTACCATAGAAACCGGGATTCAAAATTCTGGTCTTGGATTACTATTAATTTTCACTTTTTTTGACGGTCTAGGTGGTATGGCCCTCTTAGCTGCATTCTGGGGAATATGGCATATTGTATCTGGTTTAGTATTGGCTATGTTTTGGAGTCCAAAATCGATAAAAACTAATAATTTGGCCTAACACTATGCTGTATCGTGTACTCAAACATATCATTCGCTTTTTTTTGTATTTCTATCATAAAGAAATACAAGTTCACGGACTTGAAAATATACCAAAAAATAAACCTGTCCTTTTTGTGCCAAATCATCAGAATGCCCTCATAGACGTGCTACTGGTGGGAGTTGACTGTAAACGGAATCCTTATTTTCTAGCCCGTTCTGATATTTTCGGAAAATCAATCTTGAATTCATTTTTCAAGTGTATAAAAATGATTCCCATATATCGTATCCGAGATGGCAGGAATACATTGGCTAAGAACGACGAGGTTTTTGATATCTGTGCTCAAGTATTAACCAGTGGTGAGGCAATAGTGATGTTCCCAGAAGGTAATCATAGTCTTAAAAGACGTGTTAGGCCATTAAGTAAGGGTTTTACTAGGGTATTATTCAGAGCATTGGAAAGGTCGCCCAATCTGGATATACAGATTATTCCGGTAGGATTAAATTATACACATGCAGAAAGATTTCCTGATTCCGTAGCGGTATATTATGGCGAGCCCATTGCTGTTCAAGCTTTGTATAATCAAGAAGACGTACTTAAATCTACTGCTCAGATAAAAGACGCCGTATCAGCCTGTTTAAAAACGCTCACTACTCATATTCCTCCAGAAGTTGACTACAAGGAAGGTATTAGTTATCTCGAATCTCAAGATGTCAATTTTTTAGAGCCTAAAAAAACTAACCATCTAATAAAGGATTGGTCCCTATCTGAAACTAAGTTGATAAAAAATAGTAATCAACAGGTTAAGACAAGTGCTCTAGTTCAACGTGTATTTATTTTATGT
>CBDUKC010000240.1:0-4823 GCA_965367705.1 uncultured Maribacter sp.
GGTATTTAGAGATTCTTCAAAATTTTAAAGAGGAAAGCTTTGCTATTGATATTGTTCGTTCAGAACTGACTAAAAAAAGCATTGTAGCCTACCGTATTACCTTTACTTACATCGATGCAAAAAAAGGTAATATAATTGCCAAAAACTTACTAAGTTATATTAATGACAATGCTTATTATGATGAGGTGATAAAAACTTCGAGGGAGAATGCGCAATTGCGGATAGACAAGAACAACTTACTAATTTCGCAAATTGATAACCTTGTAGACAATTATTCAAAAACATTGTTACAGAGCAGTGCTAATAAACGAGAGGGTTCTGTATATATGGAGAATGAAAGTGCACTCAATATCGCTAGCCTACTTATTTTAAAGAACAGATTTTTAAAAGAAATTGAAGAAAAAAAATTAGAACTAACTGAACAAACAGAAGTTCTTAGTATTATTAATATGGGTAAAACACAAGCGTTTAAGAAGCCCTTCTTTAACAATAAATTTTTCTTAATACCAACTGCTTTAGTTGTTCTATTTTTCATATTATCTTTTATTAGGTTTTTAAACAGAAAAGCTAAAGAATTACAACTATAGAAAATCTTTCATGTCTAATAGAACAATTCTTATTACAGGGGGTGCCGGCTTTATTGGTAGTAATTTCATTCCATTCTTCCTTAAGAAACATCAGGCTATTACCGTTGTAAACTTGGATAAACTTACATATGCTGGTAACTTAAGTAATTTAGAGGAAGTCGAAAATAACGAGCGATATAACTTTGTAAAAGGAGATATATGCGATTCAGATTTGGTAAATTCTATTTTTACTGATTATCAAATTTCAGATGTAATACACTTCGCGGCAGAATCTCATGTAGACAATTCCATTGAGGGCCCTGAGGCTTTTATCAAAACCAATATAAATGGAACCTTTACATTGTTGGAAGCAGCAAGAAAGCATTGGTTCAATTCAGCAAATAACCCTAAAAAACAATTTGAATCATCTCGCTTTCATCATATTTCTACGGATGAGGTATACGGCAGTTTAGGGGAATCGGGTTTCTTTGATGAAGACACAGCTTATGCGCCTAACAGTCCATATAGTGCCTCCAAAGCAGCTTCTGATTTTTTAGTGAGAAGTTATTTCCATACCTATGGCTTGAATGTAGTTACTAGCAATTGCTCCAATAACTACGGTCCTAAGCAACATGATGAGAAGCTTATTCCCACTATTATTAGGAAGGCACTCGCAGGTGAAGATATTCCTATTTATGGTGATGGAAAGAATGTTAGGGATTGGTTATATGTCCTTGACCATTGTACAGGCATAGATGCTGCATTTAGTAAAGGAGAAGTTGGTGAAACCTATGTTATAGGTGGGGATAATGAGCATAATAATATTTCAATTGCTAAGGCAATATGTACCATTCTGGATCAGGTCCATCCTAAAGAAAATGGTAGTTATGGTAAACAAATTACATTTGTAAAAGACCGTTTGGGACATGATTTTAGATACGCCATAGATGCACGTAAAATAAAAACTGAATTGGGGTGGGAATTACAGTTCAATTTCGAAGCGGGATTGAAAAAAACCGTTTCATGGTATCTTAGTAAATATCAGAAGAGTTAAAAATATGAAAGGAATCATCTTAGCTGGAGGCTCAGGAACTCGCTTACATCCACTTACTTTGGCTGTTAGCAAGCAATTAATGCCTATTTATGACAAGCCGATGATTTACTATCCATTGGCTACGCTTCTATCCGCTGGTATCCAAGAAATACTAATTATTACCACACCGCAAGACATTCCGCTTTTCAAAAAGTTATTGGGAGATGGCAGTCAGTTAGGTTGTAATTTTCAATATGCTGTACAAGATAACCCGAACGGATTGGCCGAAGCCTTTATAATTGGAGAAAATTTTATCGGAAAAGATAAAGTTGCTCTTATTTTGGGCGATAATATATTTTATGGGTCTGGTCTAGCAAAATTGCTTCAAGCCAATAACGACCCTGACGGTGGAATTATTTATGGCTATCACGTTCAGGACCCAAAACGATATGGAGTTGTTGAGTTTGATGAAAATGGTAAGGCAATTTCAATTGAGGAAAAACCAGATAAGCCAAAATCTAACTATGCGGTTCCTGGCATTTATTTTTATGATAACCAAGTGGTGGAAATTGCAAAAAAAATTAGGCCAAGTTCAAGAGGGGAACTTGAAATAACTGACATTAACAAAGTGTATCTAGAGGATAAAAAATTAACTGTAAGCATTCTAGACCGTGGTACTGCGTGGTTGGATACGGGTACATTTAGTTCTTTGATGCAAGCATCGCAATTTGTTGAGGTTATTGAAGAGCGTCAAGGTCTAAAAGTAGGCTCTATTGAAGAAGTAGCATATACCATGGGGTATATTTCTAGAGAACAATTACACGAACTCGCCAAACCTCTTGTTAAAAGTGGTTACGGAAACTATTTATTAGAGCTATAAATTGCTGAAAACAATAGCATGAAAATAACGGAAACCAGTTTAAAAGGTTGTTTTATAATACAACCGAGACTGTTTGAAGATGATAGGGGAGTTTTCTTTGAATCATATCAACAGAAAAAATTTGAAGAAGCCATAGGTGGGCAGATTAATTTTGTTCAGGACAATATCTCGGTATCCAAAAAAGGTGTGATTAGGGGTCTCCATCTTCAAAAAGGCGTTCATGCTCAATCTAAATTAGTGCAAGTTGTTCATGGAGAGGTTTTAGATGTTATTGTAGATTTAAGAAAAGATAGCGAAACTTTTGGCCAGCATTATAAACTTAATCTATCCGGTAACAACAGAACATCTATATTTATACCAAAAGGTATGGCTCATGGTTTTGTCACTTTGAGTGATGAAGCTACATTTATGTATAAATGTGATGCATTTTATGATTCTGCTTCGGAAAGCGGTGTAATTTATAATGATTTAGATTTACAGATTGACTGGCAATGCCCTATCGCAACTCCAATCATTTCTGAAAAGGATTATCAACTTCCTACTTTTAAAGAATTTTTTAAATGAAATCTGTACTCGTAACCGGAGCTAACGGTCAGTTAGGACAAAGTATTCAGAAATTGGCTTCTGATTATCCTCAATTCAATTTTGTTTTTTTTAGTTCAACAGATTTAGATATCACAGATATTAACTCAATTAAAATAAGGCTTTCAAACAGAGCGTTTAATTACTGTATTAACTGCGCAGCTTATACTGATGTCGAAAATTCTGAAAAAGAGCCTGAAAAAGCCTTTAAAGTTAATTCAGAAGGAGTCAACAACCTAGCATTAGTTTGTAAAGAGCAACAAACTGTATTGATACATGTTTCTACAGATTATGTTTTTGATGGAGAGAAAGGTACTCCGTATATAGTTAGTGACCAAACTAACCCAATTAACGTCTATGGGGCATCCAAACTCATGGGAGAACGGTATATCCAAAAATTGATGGATGCATATTTCATTATAAGAACTTCTTGGTTGTATTCGGAATTTGGAAAAAACTTTTATAAAACCATTCTTCAAAAGGCCAGAGAAGGTGCTGTTCTTAGTGTGACGGATGATCAGATTGGTTGTCCGACTCATGCAGGAAATTTAGCGAAATATGTGTTGGATTTAATAGCAGGAGAAAGTAAGGGCTATGGAATCCATCATTTCACCGATGAAGAAAGTCTAAGCTGGTATGGTTTTGCTGAAAAAATACTTCGGGAAAATAACCTGTCAGATAAGGTGCGACTTGAGAAAGCAAAGAATTATCGTACTTTTGCTAGAAGGCCGAAATATAGCGTTTTAAAAAAATAATAGAATTAATTTTTCAATATGTCTACCGATACATTTTTCGCCCATGAAACTGCAGTTGTTGACCCAGACTGTATTATAGGGAAGGGTTCCAAAATATGGCATTTTTCGCATATCATGTCCGATTGCAAAATTGGTGAAAGATGTAATATAGGTCAGAACGTGGTTGTCTCTCCGCAAGTGGTTTTGGGCAACAATGTAAAGGTTCAGAATAATGTCTCAATATATACTGGTGTTGTTTGTGAAGATGATGTTTTTCTTGGACCATCAATGGTATTTACTAATATTATAAATCCTAGAAGCGCCATTATTCGCCGTGATAGCTATCAAGAAACACTTGTTAAACAAGGAGCATCAGTGGGAGCTAATGCAACTATTGTTTGTGGCAATGCGCTGGGTAAATTTTGCTTGATTGGTGCAGGTGCCGTAGTGACAAAAGAAGTGCCTGATTATGCTCTTATTGTAGGTAATCCAGGTAAGCAAATAGGTTGGGTTGGCGAATACGGACATCGTCTTGAATTTAACGAAAATAATCTTGCTGTATGTCCAGAGAGTGGTCAAGAATATAAATTGGGGGACCACAAGGTTATCCGTGTGAAATAAAAAACATCAACTATTTATGAAGATTGATTTTGCTAACCTTACCAAGGCGTATGAAGAACATAGTTCTGAATTTGAAAAAGTAGCTTTGGACGTAATGTCTTCTGCCCACTATATTTTGGGCAAAGAAACTGATGAATTTGAGGCTTCTTTGCAAAATTATGTCAAAAGCGATTATGCTTTAGGGGTATCTTCTGGTACTGATGCTTTGCTATTGGCTATGATGGCATTGGGTATCCGCGGAGGAGATGAAATCATAACTACACCTTTTACTTTTATAGCAACAGCTGAAACAATTGCCTGTCTAGGAGCTAAGCCTGTTTTTGTTGATATTGATGAAGAAACTTTCAATATAGATGCATCACGTATTGAAAATGCAATAACTGAGAAAACTAAGGCTATTATGCCGG
>CBDUKC010000241.1:0-4821 GCA_965367705.1 uncultured Maribacter sp.
AAGGTTTGTTTATAGGATTTTTGGGAGCTACCTATAGAACAACATAGTACAAGAATAAGAAAGAATATGTTTTTCAAAATCAGTTTAAATAGCGATTGAGCTCTTTGATATAGTCTTCGGGCGTTAGTCGTTTATAACTGGTCTGCCCTAGTTCATTGCCCTCTGAATCTAGTAGGACAACCAAAGGAAATATACCTTTTTGGTTATACTTGTCTGCTAGCAAGGCATTTGCCTGAGTCTGTTCTTTTGAAAGTGCGTTTTCCTTTTTTCTCGGAAAATCAGCCTTGAGCATCACATAATTTTCAGCTGCGTAATTTTTAAAAAGTGAGGTAGCCCAAATTTCTCGATCTAGTTTAATACAGGGCGCACACCAATCTGAGCCTTGAAAAACCAGAATGATAGGTTTCTCGGATTCCTTTGCCATAGTTTTTGCCACGTCAAAGTTGGTTTGCCAATCTTGGGAAAATCCGTTTATACAAAACAAACAAAATAATATGATGAAGACAAGGTTCCTAAGCATTTCTAATTTCTATAATAGTGAGAAGTATTTTGTAATGATGCTCTATTTTACATATAAACCTAGATTTTAAAAATAAATTGTTTGCGAGGGAGTAAAAGTTCTACTATTGAGATAGCTATGTTTAGGTAGTTTACAGGAAAACGATTAAAAATTGCTTGGACTATTAAAAACGGACTAATTCATTGGGATGTGAATTACGTTAATAACGATAGAGCTCAAAATAAGGATGTATACGCTTTGCTTAAAACACTTCAAAAGTTCCAAATACTATATTTATAGCCTGGTTTTCTTGGGATGGTCGTGTTTTGGTAAGTAGTTAGAGGGTTGATTAAATTTGCTTACGTAATTCTGGGAAATATAGTAAAAACGATAGAAGATGAATTCGTATTAAAAATATACCATTGGGGTGTTTTAGAAGATGGCATATCTTGAATTTCCCATTTGGATATAGATGCCACCATGGGTGAAACATCTCAGAAAAGCTGTACCTCTTCCTTAAAATTTATGATTGTAACGGACAAGGTTAAGCATTATATGAAGCAACCTATGTGGTTAGAACTATTTGGGCCCTATAGTAAATGCCACAAAGCAAACCATGGTTTTTTCAAATTGTAAAGGCGACCTAAATGAACGGAGTTACTATGAGTTTTGTGATTATCCAAGGAAATCATAAAAATGACGCGTATAAATTCTGTGAAATAGAAGATTTAGAAAATAACGTGAAGATAATCGTCTGTAAAGACTAGCATTTATTAGATTTTAATTCAAATACTAAGCTAAAAGCGTACCTATTTAGTTGAAGCCGAATTAGCCAAACTACTGTTTAAATCTTCTACAGAGCTCATTAAGATTGCGTTTGCTTCTTCTTGTATTTGATTGTAGTGTTCTACGTATAAAAAACAACACACGATAATAGCCAATACTACGATAACATCCATCAGTAATCTAGCTCTTTGTTTGGTTTCTTTATTTTCCATAATCGTTTAAACTTTTGATTATCAGATGGAAATTTAACATAAAAAATTGAAATTAACAAATTTTTAAGAAGTTTAGACTTTCTTCCTGCGCTTCTACTGAAACATGATCAATAGTGCTCCTAAAGCTGTAAGCACTAAAATCATTTTTCTAAAAAAAGCTTCCTTAAGCAACGTGATGATTTTTATGCCTACGAAGAAACCAATAAGAATGCCAGGCAATAGCTTTAGGTTAAGCAGAAGCGTATCCTCTGAAATGGTGTTCCAAACGAAAATATGAAAGGGAAGCTTAATAATATTGATGATCAAGAATAACCAAGCAGCGGTGCCAATAAAGTGATTTTTGGGTAATCGCATAGCTAAAAAGTAGATATTCGAAAAAGCTCCGGCCAAGTTCCCAACCATCGTGGTAATACCTGCTATAATACCAATAGAACTAGAAAACGACCAATGTTGAGGTACTCTTCGTGTTTTTTTCTTATCCCACCAATACATCATAAAAACGGTGACAAGGATGATGGTGGCCATACCTATTTTAAAAAAAGACGCTGGAAGATCTTTTCCCACATAAACACCAAAAAGCAATCCTAATACCATCCAAGGCAGTAGTTTAAAGACATAGTTCCATTGGGTGTGCCTGTTATAGTAGATTACTGCAAAAATATCTGCAAGAACAAGCAAGGGAACTACCAAGCCTGTAGATTCTTTAGCACCGAATGCGAGCGCCATAAAGGTTACGTTGATTACCGCAATACCCTTAATCCCTGCTTTGGAAAGCCCTATTACAAAGGCGGCTGCACTAGCAAGAATCCAAGAAGATAAGGTGATTTCCATAGTTGTTAGTGTGGGCTAAAAAGCTGTTTGGCGAACAATGCACAAAAGTATCTTAAATTATTTTATCTTTAGACGTTAACCAACCAACCAACAATGGAATTAAGCACGCTCGATTATAGTTTTATTATTGTTTTTTTCTCAATAGTATTAGGAATAGGAATTTACGTTTCTAAAAAATCCGGTAAAAATTCTTCAGAATTCTTTCTTTCAGGTAGGACTATGCCTTGGTGGCTTTTAGGCCTGTCCATGGTTGCCACCACATTTTCTACGGATACGCCCAACTTGGTAACCGACATCGTTAGAACCACTGGGGTTTCTGGCAACTGGGTTTGGTGGTGTTTTCTACTAACAGGTATGTTAACCGTTTTTGTCTATGCCAAGCTTTGGCGTAAGTCTAACGTAAATACCGATTTGGAGTTTTATGAAATGAGGTATGGCGGTAAACCCGCTAGTTTCTTAAGGAAGTTTCGCGCTATCTATTTGGGCGGCCTGTTTAATATCATAACAATGGCTTCGGTTACGTTGGCAGCTATTAAGATTGGGGGTATCATGTTAGGATTGGAGCCATGGCAAACTGTGGTGGGTGCTGGCCTAATAACCGTGACGTTTAGTGCATTGGGTGGATTCAAAGGGGTTGTTTATACTGATTTTCTTTTGTTCTTTGTAGCGATGGCAGGTGCTATTGGCGCTGCGTTTTACTTGGTTAATATCCCTGAGGTGGGTGGTATCGATGCTTTGATGGCTAATGAGAATGTTGTTGACAAACTATCCATTCTTCCAGATTTTAGTGACCGTAAAGCTTTGATTACGCTACTAATTATTCCGCTCGCAGTTCAATGGTGGAGTTCTTGGTATCCAGGAGCAGAGCCAGGCGGCGGCGGCTATATCGCACAACGTATGTTGGCGGCAAAGGATGAAAACCATGCCATAGGAGCTACCTTCTTTTTTAATATCATGCATTACGCACTGCGACCTTGGCCGTGGATTTTGGTTGCTTTGGCATCCTTGGTCGTATATCCTGATGTTGCGAGTATCTCACTAGCTTTTCCTAATATTGAGGAAAGTAAATTAGGACATGATTTGGCTTATTCTGCTATGTTGACTAAGTTACCAAGTGGACTCTTAGGAGTTGTGCTTGCTTCTTTGATTGCTGCTTATATGAGCACTATTTCAACACAATTGAATTGGGGTTCTTCCTACATTGTATTCGATTTTTATAAACGACAGATAAACCCAGATGCTACAGAAAAACAAATGGTGGCAGTGGGTAGGATTTCTACCATCGTACTTATGGTGCTGAGTGCGTTATTTGCATTGACTTTGCAGAATGCATTTGAAATTTTTGATTTATTGATAAAGTTTGGTGCAGGTACTGGGTTAGTATTTATACTACGTTGGTTCTGGTGGCGTATAAACGCTTGGAGCGAGATAACGGCGATGTTCGCTTCTGGAATTATAGTAATCGGATTGGCCAAGACGAGCTTGGGAGACATGTTATTTGCTCCTGGTACTGGCGTTTTTCCAGATTGGGCAGAATATCCTTTTGTTGTATTGGTAACTACTTCCATTTGGATGATAGTTACATTGATGACCAAGCCGGAATCTGACGAAACGTTACGTAGTTTTTATAGAAAAACACAACCAGGCGGACCAGGATGGTCAAAAGTGGTCCATAAAGCCAAGGTTGATAATGTTAAAATCATAGAAACTAACGAAAAGTGGAGTGTCCCTTCCGGAATTACAGCAATGTTTTTAGGGATTGCTCTTATTTACTCCATTATGTTCGCTACCGGATACTGGATTTATGGAGAAACAACCTTAGCCCTTATTTTAACTGGTGCTTCCGCTATAGCAGCCTTTTTACTTATAAAAGCATGGAACAGAATGAAGGGTAATTTATTGTAATACCATAATTTGTTCCTAATCCTAATAGCTGTATTATTTAGGCAGGATAAATCCTTGCCTATAAGTTTAAACGATAAAAACTAAACCAATGAAAGACAGAATTCTATCGGTTGATATTTTTAGAGGAGCAACCATTATTTTGATGATTTTGGTAAATACGCCTGGGACTTGGTCTAATGTGTATGCTCCTTTTTTACATGCTCCTTGGCATGGCTATACGCCAACAGATTTAGTGTTTCCGTTCTTCTTGTTTATCGTTGGAACATCGATTGCATTCTCTTACAGTAATAAAAAAATAGATTCAGGTGTTTATAAAAAAATAACAATTAGAAGTTTAAAGCTTATTGGCTTGGGACTTTTTTTAGGTGCTTTTCTAATTAGTTTCCCTTTCTTTAAGGACTGGGCAGATATTCGGTTCCCCGGTGTATTACAACGCATAGGGGTAGTGTTCTTTTTTACTGCGGTGCTGTTCATTAACTTCAAATGGAAAACACTTATTGGGATTACTATTGCATTATTGGTAGGGTACTGGCTGCTTATGACCTTGGTGCCTGTAAATGGGATTGAGTCCACCCTAGAACGAGCTCC
>CBDUKC010000242.1:0-4817 GCA_965367705.1 uncultured Maribacter sp.
GTCTTAAGTTCATCGCGGAGATAATGGGCAATACTTCCCACAAAGTTAATAGGCACCTTAGTAGCCAATTCAAATTGCATAACATAGTTGTTTATAAACTGCTGAAAACCTTTATCAATGACACCCTTGGAATATGGATGTTCTTTGTTTTCTATAAGAAAGCGAGCAAACGTTGCCAAATAGGTGTTTGGATTGGGTTGTTTGTATAGGTTCTCTTTAATATGGTCCGCTTCTAGGTTGTATTCTTTGGCAAACTTTATCCCTAAATCTTGAGGCATTTTATGAAAATAGTAATCACGGATCAACTTGCGTCCAAAGAAATTACCGCTACCGTCATCCATTGGGATATAACCAAGCGAGGTAACTTTCTGAAATAATTGGTGACCATCATAATAGCTGCAGTTAGAGCCTGTACCTAAAATACATACAATCCCTTGGGTACCGATTTTAGTGGTAGCGAAAATAGCAGCATAGGTATCCTCCTTTACCTCTGCTTTTGCGTTCGGAAAGTAGTCCTTAAATATTTCCCTTAAGAAAATCTTCATCCTATCTGTTCCGCAACCTGCTCCGTAAAAATAAAGATGCGTAACTTTTTCCCGATTTTTGGATAGTTCAAAATTGTTTGCCAACCTATCCTCTATCACCTCTTTGGTCAGCACTTCTGGACTTAGACCTAAAGTTTGTGTTAAAAAAAGTTGGTTTCCCTCGCTGTCCAGTGCTATCCAGTCAGATTTTGTCGCTCCACTATCAACAATTAAAATCATATACCTATGTGTTTAAAAAAGAATCCTGAAAATAAGGAAAAATAGCCTCATTTTCAGGAAAATTTATGCAAATCTAAAACAATCCCTAAACTACATCACCGTAGTTTACAAATACAATGTTTTAAATTAAAGACTGTTTACGTGCTGAATAAGGTCAACCATTTTGTTGGAAAAACCTGCTTCGTTATCATACCAGCAAATTAGTTTAAAGAATTTAGAATTCAATTCTATTCCCGCGCCAGCATCAAAAATACTTGTTCTTGCATCACCGATAAAATCTTGAGAGACCAAAGCCTCTTCAGTATAGCCTAAAACACCGCTTAATTCGCCTTCTGAAGCATCTTTGAATGCTTTCTTAACTTCTTCATAAGAGGTTTCTTTTTCCAATCGCACTGTTAAATCCACAACCGAAACGTCTGCAGTTGGAACTCTAAACGCCATACCGGTAAGTTTTCCTTTAAGTTCCGGAATTACCTTGGTTACCGCTACAGCTGCTCCTGTTGAAGCTGGAATAATGTTCAACATGGCACTTCTACCACCTCTCCAGTCTTTTCTAGAAGGACCGTCAACCGTCATTTGTGTTGCGGTAGTTGCATGAACCGTGGTCATCAATGCTTCTTCAATACCAAAAGCATCATTAAGCACTTTAGCCATTGGCGCTAAACAGTTTGTGGTACAAGACGCGTTAGAAACGATGGTATCGGAAGCTTTAACATCTTTATGGTTTACACCCATTACAAACATTGGGGCATCTTTAGAAGGTGCTGAAATCACTACTTTTTTAGCACCACCGTCTATATGGTATTGTGCTGTTTCCAATGTAGTAAAGATTCCGGTACATTCTGCAACCGTATCGGCTCCTACTGCATCCCATTTTATATTTTTTGGATCTCTTTCTGCTGTTATTCGCACTGTTTTACCATTTACGACCAAATGACCATCCTTTACGTCTACAGTCCCATCAAAATGTCCATGTACCGAATCATATTTTAAAAGATAGGCTAAGTGCTCTACATCCAACAAATCGTTGATAGCAACTACATCTACATCACCACGTTTTACAGTAGTTCTAAAAACCAATCTACCTATTCTACCAAATCCGTTAATTCCTATTTTTAAGTTTGACATTTTATTTGTTTTTATGAATTAAAATTATGTTGTCATTATTTCTGAAACCCTAATGAGTTCCTTATCTATTTTCGTATGCCCCTTTATCGCCTTATTAATAGGGGTTAAAATCAGCTTATTATCCTGAATTCCCACCATTAAACTTGTTTTTCCTTCCATAAGTGCTTCTACAGCCTTTACCCCCATTCTACTGGCTAATACTCGATCATAACAAGATGGAGCTCCACCACGCTGCATGTGACCTAACACGGAAACGCGTACATCGTAAATAGGTAAATGCTCTTCTACATATTCTGCGAGTTCAAATACGTTCTTACCTGATTTATCGCCCTCAGCGACAATCACAATACTCGAAGATTTACCAGATTGCTTACTTCTTTTGAGCGATTCCAACAAACGATCTAAACCTAGATTTTCTTCAGGTATCAAGATTTCCTCAGCCCCTGCACCTATTCCTGCGTTTAGTGCAATATGGCCTACGTCACGACCCATTACCTCTACAAAAAACAAGCGGTTATGCGAGCTGGCGGTATCCCTGATTTTATCAATTGCTTCGACTACCGTATTTAAAGCTGTATCAAAACCAAGGGTGAAGGTTGTTCCAAATATGTCGTTGTCAATCGTACCAGGAATTCCGATTACAGGAAAATTATACTCTTGATTAAAAATCATGGCACCCGTAAAACTACCATCACCTCCAATTACCACAAAGGCGTCTATACCCTCAGTAATCAGTTGCGCATAGGCACGCTTTCTGCCCTCAGGTGTCATGAACTCTTTACATCGCGCAGATTTCAGTATCGTACCACCTTTGTTTATGATATTGTTTACACTTCGAGCATCCATGGCTTTAAAATCGCCCTCAATCATTCCTTGGTATCCGCGGTATATTCCAACACAATCCAATTTCATATATGCACAGGTCCTTACTACGGATCGAATCGCTGCATTCATCCCTGGAGAATCTCCCCCAGAAGTCAGCACGCCTATTTTTTTGATTTTTGAAGACATTGAAAAATTTAAGCCAACGAAAGTACTAAAAGTTACTGCAATAAAGAAATTGAAAACGAAGGCAATTAAAATTCCTAACACAATAACGTTTTCGTTGTTATATTTTAACTGGAATTAGATACCGACCTGTGATTTACTAACATTAGAAGATAAAACTGATGCAGGAACGCCAAGAAAACGATTAGCATGAACAACGTGTCTATTACGCTAAGAACTTATCCTACTCAATAGCTTGCGGTACTTGATCCTTCTTATCAGAATTTTTATTTAAAATTTTCCTGAAAAGCTCCCTAAATGTATTAAAATCTACTTCATAAGAGAGTCCGGCACCTTGTGTGGAGCCTTGTTGATCCGGTAAAAAAGCTTGAATTTCCCGTTGCCGACTGAAAAATTTCGCGCTCAATGTTCCTTCCTCGTTAAGCAACAGTTGAATCTCAAAGTCGCCTGCGACCAAGTTCTCGCTGGAGCCACCTACCGGAACCCCTACCTGACCATTGAATAAAACTCGGTCGGTTATTTGTGTAGAAACTGTTAATCCGATACGATCATCTGTTTCAAAATCTGCATTTCTATCCAAAAGCCCCTGTTCATAAGACAATCCTACATTAAGCTTATCGTTACCCCCTCCTAAAATAGAGTTCAATATACCCGAAGCACTTTGTATTAAGTTACCTGTTATCGCCTGCTGGTTTATGCCACTCTGATCGTTTACAAAATTACCTTGCGCCAATAAAAAGATAGCATTCTTTTCCTCTACCGTTGGGTCCTGCAACCTATACTCTAATTCTGATTGTACGATGGAGTTTGTCCCTGGGAACTCAATCCCAAACTCAATATCAGGGCTTTGCAACTGCCCAGTTAATTTTATAACCACATCTGTAGGGATTCTTCTAGCAGCGGATCGATTGTCTAATAAAGGCGCTGGATTAGCGTTAATGGAATACACGGCTTCCATATTTAAATCGGCCTCCAAGGGTTTTTGATCCCAGTTGATGGTCCCACCAGGCTTTACAGCAAATGTTTTATCGATAATGCCACCAAACTTATAGTTGAATTCACCTGTCACCACTACAAAATCCCCATACATTTCGAACTTACCATTGGTATTAATCTGTAAAAGAATTATTCCTACTCCCGTTCCTTTTAAGGAACTACCCGTTTTGGTATCAGTTACGATTTCAACTTCGGCTTCTGGCGTAATGTCTAAATCAAACTCAAGTTCCAAGCCTTGGTAATCTTTTAACATTCTCTGCTGCGCAATACTCTGCACACTATTTTTTTCACTAAAATTTATAAAGGAATAATCGCCAACGCTAGCAACATCGCTCAAAGGTATTTTAAGGGAAGTTCCTCGGGCGGTTTCACCGTTCACATTGATATTTAGAGCCTTAGTAGGACCAAAAATACGTCCAGTACCGTTCAAATAGCCCGTACCGTAATATAAATCCCCTTCCTTAAAATCTGTGTTTAAGATCAAAAACCGGTCATTTTTCGTATCAACGTTCAAATTCAACACCCAATTCTTAAAGTAACTATGGTTTATTGTGCCATCTAATTTTGCCCTGGTACCCTTAGCCACATCAGTAAGGCCAATATTTTCAAAGTTAAAGGTTTGGTTAGCAAGTCTCACTTTTGACCGCATCCCAAAGTCATAGTTTACATTCAAATAAGGTATTCCTAAACCGGCATTATCCAAAGTGAGAAGACCGTTAAAGTTCGGGTTATCTACATCTCCTGTTATGGTTACGCTACCATCTATATCTCCTCTGATACGATCAATTACTCCTTCACCTAATGGACTAAAAGGTTCTAAATCAAAATTGCTGAAATTAGCCAACAAATTTGCCTTAGGTATCTTTTCTTTATTTTCAATTTTCCCTAAGACACTAAACTTTTCAATATTATTATCAGATA
>CBDUKC010000243.1:0-4807 GCA_965367705.1 uncultured Maribacter sp.
GTACCTCAAAAGTTGTGGAATACCAAAGCTCATGATCACCTCCGACTTCCTTCATCACTCCAGACAAGCTAGATTCCGCAGCAAATGGCACCAAAATTTTACCCTGATATGATGTAGGGGAAGGAGCCCCCTTTTTAAGTATGGCATAGTCCCAAAGTCCGTTTAAATTTTTCCAATCTTCACGCACCATTATTGGCCTTGGATAATCCGGAAATACATTATCCGGGTTAATCTTTTCAGCCCAATTGGTTTTAATTTTACTTCCTGCAGGTTTCCACTGGGCAGGAAGGAAGTTGAAAAAAATCAAACAAATCCAGCACAATACAAGTTTTTTTATCATAGCTCAAAATTTAGAATACGTAAACAAAGTCTAATCATAAAACCTATACTAATAGAAGATTTAGTGTCGAAGAATAAAAAACCACTATAAGCTAAAGATTCAACCAAAAACAAGATACAAAAAGATAAAGAATTAAAATGTCCTACTATCCCCTTTTACTAGGCTAGTACTCAAATGCATTTAAGTATAGCATCGTAATATCATACACAACGTAGACTTTAAAAAAGGTGCTCAATGGGGCGAAGTAGCAACGGACCAGTTAAAAAAACATCATTCTATGTAAGTATGATTAGGCTATACCCTATTATACAATAGAAAAAAATAAAATCCATTCTAATATATTAACTTTGAAACTATTCAAAAATAGCCCAATATATGTTCGACTTCTTCGTCAAAAAAAAGTTTCTAGTTGACTACCTGGATGGATTCACGGATATACATAACCATATACTCCCAGGTATAGATGATGGAGCCAAAACAGTTGACGAATCTTTAGGTTTAATAAAGGGTATGGGGGAAATTGGAATTTCCAATTTTATTTGTACGCCGCACATCATGGAAAACTACTATGCCAACAATGCTGGAACCATACAAACAGCGTTAGGCCTGGTACAGGATGCCTTAAAAACAAACGGTTTACCGCATGTACGCATTACGGCAGCGGCAGAACACATGATAGATTCAGGTTTTGAACTTTTGGTAGATTCAAATGGACTTATGCCTATCGCCAAACAGTATGTTTTGGTTGAAATGTCCTATTTACAAGCATCCTTAAATTTTGAGGAAGCCATTAAAAAACTAAAAGACAAGGGCTTGTATCCAATTTTTGCACACCCGGAACGATATGCATACTTACATCATTATCGAAATGACTATGCCCGTATGAAAGATTTAGGTCTATTATTTCAGCTCAATCTGTTATCGCTAAGCGGTTATTACGGCAAAGATGTTCATAAAAAAGCATTGGCGCTTTTGGATAATAATCTAATCGATTTTATAGGGTCCGACATTCACAATCAAAACCATTTAAAACACCTTAAAAACATCCAAATCAGTCAAAAGATAGTAGACAAAGTAATACCAATAATTACTCGTACTAGGTATAATTTTGGCTAAAATTTCCACCATTTTTTAGTGGTTTTCCCATAACCATAACCATACTTACCGCCGTAACCAAGATTATCTAAGCTTACGCCGTTCACTACAAACGACACTCCGTTTAGTTTACCTTGTCCATGTAAATCGATTGGAAATTGAATGGCACTTTTATCTGTTACTCCAGCCCTAGTTACATAAATGATGTGATTTGAAAACTTCGTTAGTAATAAAGTATCGCTAACCACCATTAATGGTGCCGTATCCATAATAACATAATCGTAATCGGCTGCAACTTCCTCAATTAAAGCACCCATACGCTTATTCATTAAAAGTTCTCCTGGATTTGGTGGAATCTTACCTGAGTAGATGACATCAATTGTATTGTTGTAAACCAACATAGGTTTTATGACGTCCTTTACGTTAAGAGTATCGTTTATCAAATAATCCGTTAGTCCAGCATCCTTATTACGTTCGGGTGATTTAAGCTTATCAATGGAATCACCACTAAAAAAAGTATACAACTTAGGGTTTCTAATATCCGCTCCTACTAGCAATACCTTTTTGTCGGTACTTGCCAATATCATGGATAGGTTGGTAGACACAAAGGTTTTACCCTCTCCAGGTACGCTGGAGGTCACTAAGACTACATTATTTTGGTACCTGTCCTTATCATTTTTGGTACTGATTAGAAAATCAAGATTGGTTCTTAAAATTCTTAGCGCCTCTGCCAATACTGATCGGTCATCGTTTACAATAATCTTACTATCTTTTTTGGACAAGAAAGGGAGCTCACCAAGGACAGGTAATTCCTTTGTGATTTCTTCCAAACTATGTTTATTGTGTATTTTGGTATCCAATAAATCCTTAGCATATACTACCGAAAATGGAATCAAAAGTCCAAGAATCAAGGACGCCAAATAGGTGATTGCCTTTTTTGGTCTTACCGGAAAAATACTTGTCACATAAGCTAAATCTATAATATTAGACTTAGGAGCTGCAGATGCAAAAGTTATTTGAGATTCTTCCCGTTTTTGCAATAAATAAAGGTATAACGCTTCTGTAGTTTCTTGTTTTCTGGTTATATTTCGCAAATCTCTTTGATTTTTAGGAGCTGAATAGATTGTTCCTTGAATGCGTCCTAGCTGATTTTGTAAGGTACTTACACTCATTCCTACGTTGGTCTCCAAAGCATTTAAGCTAGACTTCATAGTACTTTTGAGCCCGTTTAATTGTTGATCTAAATTTACAATCATTGGGTTTTGTTCATCCGCGCTTTGCAACAGTCTTTTGCGTTCCGCCACCAATTGGTTATACTTGGCCGTAGCTTCTTGTATGGCACCACTACCCACATCCAACACTGGCATTTCCTCAAATCCTTGCTCCTGATTTACATAGTCTCTAAATCCACTTACCATTTGTAATTGCACCTTGGCATTTTCTAGATTTTGTCTACTCCCTGCACTTACTTGTACAGCAGCACCAACCTCTAAACCAGAACCTGTCATGCCTTTTTGCGTTAACATCTCTTGCGCATCCTGATCAACATCACTAAGCGTCCCTGAAATTAATTGTATCCGATTATTTATAAATTCAGAGGTCTTATCTGCAATAGTTCGTTTGTCCTCCACCGCGTTACGATTGTATATTTCAATAAGCTTGTTTATAATATCCTTAGCCTTTTGAGTACTTGAACTACTCATTGTCACGTCTAATATATTCGAATTTTCCCCATTTACAGTAATTACCACGCTTTCTTTGTAGGTGGTTGCCACATTCTCAACTGGAACAATTAAAACTTGATATCGTCTTCCAATGTAATCTTTAGTGCCCTTAACCGTTGGTGTAATAATCACATTCCCTATTTCCGTAGGTATGGCATTACCAAAACTGTATTCTTTTGCCGGAATGTTCTCCCCAGTTGAAAAAGCAATCGTAGAAGCGGATAAGAATTCTACAACAAAAGTGAAATCCGTAGTATTTATAAGCGAATCGGCAGCAATAAAATTCACATTAAACGGAGAACTATTATATATTTCAGTATCAATTATATTTCCTAGAGCTTTAAACTGAATATTGGTACGCAGTTCCTTAACGACATCGATATAATTCGCACGAGAACCCAGAATCTCAATTTCATCTTCTACTTCTTTGGAGGTACCAGAAAACATATCTAAATCCTGAAAAACGCTCAGTTCACCGCCAGCACCTTTATCCTGAACCACCTGAATCTGTGAAGTAACTTCATACTCCGGAACTGTATATCTAATCTGCAAGTATCCTATAAAAAGAGCGAAAATTGCGGAAAGCGCAAACCACTTCCAATGTTTTGTATACGTTGTAATGGCATTTTTAATATGGTTTTTATTCTCTGCAAAGCTCATAGTGGGTAGGCCTTTAAAATATAATTTGTGGTATGTTAATTTCTGCTGGTTAGTATCAATACAGTTGAAGTAATAAGCACAGAAGCAATGGATATGGCTATTGTGGCCCTATTATCCAATGCGGATGAAGTTACCGCTGATTTATTAGGTTCAACATAAACAACATCATTCTGGGTCAAATAATATACGGGTGAATTCAAGGCAGCCTTTTTGGTTAAATCGATACGTTGAGATATCTTGGTGCCATTAAAGTCTCGAATAATCAATACATTCGTTCGCTCCCCTTTAATATCTAAATCACCAGCTAGACCTAGTGCTTCCAAAACAGTAATTTGCTCTCCGTTCACCTCATATGTTCCTGGTCGTGCTACTTGACCTAAAACTGTTACTGTAAAATTCCTTAATCGTATATTGATAATGGGATTTTTAAGGTAAATTTTTAACTTTTCCTTTAATAACTCCTTTGTTTCATTTGGGGTTAACCCTAAAATATTAACTTCACCCAAAACCGGAAAATCAATATCCCCGTCTTTATTAACTATATAATCAATTTGTTGGGCCTGTCCTACACCACCGCCACCGGTTATTTGACCTTGAGGTGCAGTTAAAAGATTAAAAGGAATACTGGCTTCTGGATCTAAAGTGGATACGTTGATACTTAACAAATCGTCTACCTTAAATTTATACGCATAAGAATTATCGCTGACCAAGGTTTCGTAATCTTGGGTATCTTGAAAATAAACAACATCCTTTTTAGAGGCACAGGAAAAGAAAAATAAACTTAGAATGCTTATTACGATAAAGTGCCTAATGGCAGTACTTTTTTTGAACATGGTGTTGATTGTTTATTTAGATCAGATTGTTTAATGCTCTACTATTTTTAATTTTTGTTCTATAGCTACAATACCCTTGGGTTTGTCCAACTCACATAATTCAGAGTTTTTGGAAATGTATTCTGGAACAATTTCTTTCATTAATTTTACCGTAT
>CBDUKC010000244.1:0-4794 GCA_965367705.1 uncultured Maribacter sp.
GCTTCAAAACCTTCATTTTGAATTTCACCTACATTACTTTGCGTAACAGTGAAACCAGTTGAAGGCGCAAGAGGTTGTTGAACTATCAAATCGTTTGTTGTTTTCTTAAAATAAGTAAAATCAAGTGAGATTCTATTTTTCCATAATTTAGTTTCTACTCCAAATTCAAGTTCCTCTAAGAGTTCTGGCTTCAAATCAGGATTGGCCCTAAAACCAGCTATTTGGTTGGTCGTAAGTAATCCACCGCCAATTGGATCGTTGAATATCTGAGTATTTTGCTCCGTAAAACCAACGGTTGGATAAGCAGAGTTGGTATCAAAGTTCGCAGAAGTACCATAACTTGCTCTTAACTTCAAGAAATTCAACCCATTTTCTGATTTGATTCCCCTAAAGGCATTGGTAGGCAAGAAAGATACACTAGCTCCAGGATACGTAATATTGTTGTTGGCGCTTTGGAAATTGGATACCCAGTCTCTACGGGCGCTAACGTTTAGGAACAAATAATCATCGTAATCGAAAATCGCCGAACCTAATATACCCACAATGTTTCTTTTTCTTGAAAATTGTATTGGCGTCTGATTTTCATAATTAAAGTGTCTTTTTACACCAAAAACTATTTGTCCTGTACTACCTACACCACTTCTGTCGTAAAAATCAGAACGTGCTGTAGCACCAGCGGTAAACGAAACCCCTAATTTTTCAGAAATATCATAATTACCGTTAAGTGAAACAAAATGATCCCAAATACGATTATTGTTATCATAGGTTTGTAGGAATCCAAAAATAGCGCTGTTGAACTCAACACCTCCTTTGTTGGAACTATTGATGTTTCTTTCATTATAAAAATCTAAACCAGATCTCCAATTTACATTAAGATTGTCGTTGATTTCATAATCGGCAGATAAATTCCAATTGAACCTGTTTGTATCCTGGTTGTACACTACGTTCTTAGCTGTCCATCTAGGATTTATGATACTATTGTTTTGACGATAGTAAACACTACTTCCATCAATTGGATTTTCGAACGGTAATCCCATAAGGTCAACACTTCGCGGAGTGAAGAATACATTACCATAGACAGAAAGACCATCAGTACCATTACCTCTACTTGCGGCAACAGGAGGGGTGAAAACGTTTGATCTTGCGTAGTTCATAGTACCACGAATCGTGAATTTGTTGCTCAGCTTAGCAACACCACCTAATGAAACGTTTAGCCTATCAAATGAATTCCCAGGTGTAAAACCTTCATCGTTTAAATAACCAATGTTGGCATTAAAAGAGGTGTTACCGTCATCCGATGACCCTGAAATATTGATATTTGTGTTAAGCGTATTACCTGGTCTAAAGAATTCTTCAAAGGAATCGTAAGGTTTCCAATCGTAACGTGCACCAGCAAATTCTGGAAACGCTTGTGGAATACCAGTAGCAGAAGAAGCAGTAGAATAAGGGTGCGCTAACGTACCGTTCGCATCTATTGCGCTCTGTGCTCCCCAACCTGCAGTGCCACCTTCTTGAAAACTAGGTCCCCAGTTACTGAAAAACCATCCAAAAGCTTGGTCAAAACCATTACCATAGTCGTCTTGATAATCTGGCGTGGAAGCAATTTCGTTTGCAAAATAAGACTGCGAAATTGTTATTTCGGTTTTCTTAGGACCGGTGGTAGTAGAACCCGCCTTGGTGGTGATTAAAATAACACCATTTCTACCCTGAGTACCATACAATGTTGCGGCAGAAAGTCCTTTAAGCACTTCTATATTCGCAATGTTGTTTGGATCTAAATCCAAGAAACGTGAGCCCCCTGTGTTTCCAGCTATAAAATCTCCTTGTTGATTGGTGTCATTAGCGAACGGAACACCATCCACGATAAACAACGCCTGGTTGTTTCCGCTAAAGGAGTTCAAGCCCCTAATAACCACATTGGTTGCCGAACCTGCAGCACCACCGGCAGCTGTAATGTTCACCCCTGCCGCTTTACCGGAAAGTACTCTGGCAACATCACCCTCGGCTCTGTCCTGCAATTGCTCAGCACCTACCGAAGTAACTGCATAACCCAAGGCTTTCTTCTCCCGCTTAATACCTTGTGCGGTAACAACAACTTCTTCCAATGCTTGCGCATCTTCCGACATTTGTACATTAATAGTGTTGCCAGCACCTACTTGTTGTCTCTCGTTCTTTTGGCCAATGTACGTAAAGAGGAGTGTTTGCCCTGACGCTGCTGTGATGGCGTAATTACCATCAAAATCAGTTTGGGTACCATTCGTTGTTCCTTCTACAACGATGTTAACCCCGGGCAAGGGAAGCCCGTCTTGATCGGTAACCATCCCGGATACCGTTTTCTCTTGTGCAAAGGTAATCTGCACAATTAACGCCAAAAATAGCGTTAACAATCCATTTAGTTTTGTTCTCATTTTTAAAATTATTTGAATTAGCTATTCGCAAAAGTCATAATAATGTGTTAATAATCCAAACTAATTTTAATAAAAGTTTAAGTTAAAGTTTCATAATGAGAAGTTACAGATAAAACATAGGATGTTTTTAACTATATATAATGTAACAGTTTGTTTTTTGTCGATTTCTAAAAAATAAACGATTTTAACTTAGAATGTTTTGGATTTTTAGAAACAAGTAGTAACGAGGAGACCATGTAAATTAAATCCAGCTTTTTGAATTATAAAAGGATTAATTTTTCGCTAATAGTAATCTGTGAAAGTAGGTTTTGAAAAAAACTTTAAAAATAAATGAATGAGGGTTTGAAGTTTTACTATTTATTATTACATTTGCCGACCCTTAAAGAGAGGGTAAATTTTTACATATTTATATAGTATGCCAACAATATCACAATTAGTACGAACAGGAAGAGCCACAATTACTAAGAAGAGTAAATCGGCTGCTTTGGATTCGTGTCCTCAGCGAAGAGGGGTATGTACACGTGTTTACACGACCACACCTAAAAAACCAAACTCTGCAATGCGAAAAGTTGCTAGGGTGAGGTTGACAAATGGTAAGGAAGTAAACGCATACATCCCTGGTGAAGGACATAATTTACAAGAGCACTCGATAGTATTAGTAAGGGGCGGAAGAGTCAAAGATTTGCCAGGAGTTAGATATCATATCGTTCGTGGGGCATTGGACACAGCAGGTGTGGCCGGTAGAACACAACGTAGATCTAAGTACGGAGCAAAAAGACCTAAGAAGTAAAAACACTTTTTAAAAAGAAGACATGAGAAAAAGACAGGCAAAAAAACGACCACTTTTACCGGATCCAAGGTTTAACGATCAGTTAGTAACTAGATTTGTTAACATGATGATGTGGGATGGTAAGAAATCTGTAGCATTCAGTGTATTTTATGATGCAATAGATATTGTGGATGCCAAAAAGACAGATGAAGAGAAAACGGCTTTAGAGCTGTGGAAGGATGCTTTAAGTAATGTAATGCCACATGTAGAGGTAAGGAGTAGAAGAGTAGGTGGTGCTACATTTCAAATACCAATGCAAATTCGACCAGATAGGAAAATTTCTACCGCAATGAAATGGCTTATTAGCTATTCAAGAAAGCGTAATGAAAAAGGAATGTCTCAAAAGTTGGCCGGGGAGATTTTGGCTGCTTCGAAAGAAGAAGGTGCTGCTGTTAAGAAAAGAACGGATACGCACAAGATGGCAGAGGCTAACAAAGCATTTTCTCACTTTAGATTTTAATCAGAGATGGCAAGAGATTTAAAACTTACTAGAAACATAGGTATTGCTGCACATATTGATGCAGGTAAAACAACTACCACAGAGAGAATATTGTTTTATACAGGTGTTTCTCATAAAATAGGGGAGGTGCATGATGGTGCTTCTACTATGGATTGGATGGAGCAGGAAGCAGAACGTGGTATTACAATCACCTCGGCAGCTACGACATGTGATTGGACATTTCCACAAGAAAATGGTGAGCCAACAGCTGATGCGCAGGATTACCACTTTAATATTATTGACACACCTGGTCACGTTGATTTTACCGTAGAGGTAAATCGTTCTTTGCGTGTTCTTGATGGCTTAGTTTTTCTTTTTAGCGCGGTGGATGGTGTTGAGCCACAGTCCGAGACAAACTGGAGACTTGCAGATAATTACAAGGTTCCTAGAATTGGTTTCGTTAATAAGATGGATCGTCAAGGGTCTGATTTCTTGGGTGTATGTGCTCAAGTTAAGGATATGTTGAAATCTAATGCAGTGCCTATTGTATTGAACATTGGTGATGAGGATGATTTTAAAGGTATAGTAGATTTAGTTAAGAACAGGGCAATCGTATGGCATGATGATAATTATGGTTCTACTTTTGACGTAGTTGCTATTCCAGAGGATATGAAAGCGGAAGTACGTAAGTACCGAGCTATGTTGATAGAGGAAGTTGCTAGCTATGATGAGGATTTGTTAGAGAAGTTCATGCAAGATGAGGATTCTATAACGGAAGATGAAGTGCATGCTGCTTTAAGAGCTGCGGTTATGGATATGGCCATTATACCTATGGTATGTGGTTCTTCCTTCAAAAATAAAGGAGTTCAGTTTTTATTAGATGCCGTTTGTCGGTATTTGCCTTCACCTTTGGATAGGGATAACATCGTAGGTGTAAACCCAGATACAGGTAAGGAAGAATTGCGTAAGCCTAATGTAAAGGAGCCATTTGCTGCTTTGGCATTTAAAATTGCTACAGATCCATTTGTGGGTCGTTTAGCATTTTTCCGTGCATATTCAGGACGTTTGGATGCTGGTTCGTATATATTGAATAACCGTTCAGGTAAAAAAGAACGTAT
>CBDUKC010000245.1:0-4758 GCA_965367705.1 uncultured Maribacter sp.
TTTCTAAATCCGTCCGCAGATGGCTCCAAGGCCTCAAAGGAATAGACATCTGTTTGTTCTTGTGTGGCATCAGTACGGCCAGCAGTAAAAGGCACTTCTACAGCGTGTCCTGCATGTCTTGCTGCCTCCTCGATTCCGGCACTTCCCCCTAGCACGATCAAATCTGCCATGGATATTTTTTTGTTCCCGGATTGTGCGCTGTTGAATTCTTTTTGAACACCTTCCAATACGGCTAGTACTTTGTTCAATCCTTCAGGGTTATTCACTTCCCAACTGCGTTGTGGCTCCAATCGAATACGAGCGCCATTGGCACCACCGCGTTTATCAGAATTTCTATAGGTAGACGCAGAAGCCCATGCCGTAGATACCAATTGAGACACGGTTAAGCCAGAGGCCAACAAACGCTTCTTAAGTTCCGCTACATCTGCATCAGAAACCAAATCATGATTCACAGCAGGTACCGGATCTTGCCAAAGTAATTCTTCTTTAGGAACCTCTGGGCCTAAATAGCGAGAGATAGGACCCATGTCCCTATGTGTTAACTTGTACCAAGCACGCGCGAAAGCATCTTCCAACGCGGCAGGGTTTTCATAGAAATGTTTGGATATCTTTAAATAATCAGGATCTAATTTTAAGGCCATATCGGCATCTGTCATCATCAATTCCTGTGTCTTGGAAGCATCTCCAGCACGTGGCGCTTGTTTCGCAGCAGATGCTGCTGTAGGTCTCCACTGGTTGGCACCGGCAGGACTTTTGGTACGCTCCCAATCGTAATCTAAAAGCACTTTGAAGTAGTCGTGGTCCCATTTAGTCGGATTCGGTGTCCATGCCCCTTCAATACCGCTTGTAATCGTATCGTCTAAAACGCCTGTTCCAAACGAATTCTTCCATCCCATACTTTGCTCTACAATACTTGCTCCTGCGGGCTCTGGTCCTACATATTGATCTGGGTTGGCTGCCCCATGTGCTTTACCAAACGTATGTCCACCAGCGGTCAAGGCTACGGTTTCCTCGTCGTTCATCGCCATACGACCAAAGGTCTCTTTCATCAATTTAGCAGTTCCCAAAGGATCAGATTTACCATTTGGACCTTCTGGGTTTACATAAATAAGTCCCATATGAGAAGCTCCTAAATTGGCTTCTAAAACATATTCACCATCGGAAAAACGCTCGTCGTTCCCCATCCATTCGGTTTCAGAACCCCAGTAAATATCCTCTTCTGGTTGCCAAATATCTTCACGGCCACCACCAAAGCCAAAAGTTTTAAAGCCCATGGATTCCAAGGCACAGTTTCCTGTTAAGATCATTAAATCTGCCCAAGATAATTTTTTACCATATTTCTGTTTGATAGGCCATAACAACAAACGCGCTTTATCTAGGTTGCCGTTATCTGGCCAGCTATTTAAAGGCGCAAAACGTTGTGAACCAGAACTAGCACCACCACGACCATCACCAATACGGTAGGTTCCTGCACTATGCCAAGCCATACGAATCATAAAAGGGCCATAATGACCATAATCTGCCGGCCACCAATCTTGAGAAGTAGTCAAGGCTTCTACGATATCTTTCTTTACTTGAGCCAAGTCCAAGGACTTAAACGCTGCTGCATAGTCAAAATCGGCATCCATAGGATTAGTCAAGGAAGAGTTTTGACGTAATACATTTAAGCGCAATTGATTAGGCCACCAATCTAAGTTGTTCGTACCGCCACCTGCGGTTTCTTTTAGGGTTCCACCCAAATATGGGCATTTACTGGAATCGTTGATATCCCAAGCAGTGCCGTTTGAATTTTTGTCATTCGTATCCATTGTTCTGATATTTTTTAGGCTTTAAAGTATAAAGTTATAAAATTGTTAGGCGTTTACGATAGTAAAACTCTTGTTTTGTCCTATTTTAATATCGATAGAATTTATATTAAAGCTTTATTAGCATCGTAAAAATCGATAAATAAAAAAACCTGTTGCATGCGATATGCAACAGGCCTTTAAAGTAGGGGTGTTAAGACTTCGGGGAATAATTACATTTTAATACTACTTACTGTTTGTAAAACTTGGCACTGCGTTTACCTTGGTCATCTAGTACTTGGAGGATATAAAGGCCTTCGGCCAAATCGGCTACATTTATTTTTGCGTTCTTGGCAGCACCATTCTTTACCGTTGTTCCAGATAGACCCGTAATGGAATACCTTGCATTATCACTTGTTTCGTCAAGAAGATTGATGTACTCTACTGCAGGATTCGGGTAAATTGAAAAATTAATTTCCGATGCAAGGCTCAAGGTTTCAAAGCTGTTAAGAGGACCTAACTCCGTGGTTTCACCTAAGAAGGTAAATGTATACTCCATACTGTACTCCGAGGCTATGTTTTGGGAGCAAAACGTGCGTATACGTGTTACATATTCCAAGCCTACTTCCATAGCATTCAAGGTCATCCTTGGTTCGGAAACATATTCCGTTTTCCACTTTTCATCTGTTACTTTTTTAAACTGCACTTCGTAAAGTGCATCTAAAATTGGAGTCCATTCTACAGCTATCTCATTATCAGTAGCCATGGCCAGAGCCATATCATCAGGGGCGTTCATAGCGCAATCCGTTAACGATGCCCCAGAAACCAACAGCGTAAAATCCTGCTTTCCATGGCTAAGGTTCCCTTTATGTGTTACCATAATGGTATAGGTGCCTTTGGCATTCGGTATATCTATCCGTTCAAAAGGGTCTACATGGTTATCGCCAAGCGTAGCAGGAGATTTTGGATTGGCAGCGCTCAGCCTCCAAGGATAGAAATCAACTCCGTTTTGAGTGATACGAATATCCAAATCGTTCACTAAAGCAGCAGTGGGATCGTTTAAGCTACCCCTATTTATATAATCGGAAGCGGGGTCTGTCCATGAAATTGAGGCATTGAGGTGTTCCAATCCATTTGCTGTAAAAGTTAGTGAGAAGGTTTCGCCTTCTTGCAAACTTGTTTCTTCCATTAGGGAGCTGTACTCTTTATTTATCATAAGCTCGGCAGCCTTTTTAGAATTCATAACGCCCCAGCCCATTTTATAATCGGGTCCGGATGCTGCCACATCATCCGCCGTATGCAACGCAAGGCCTTTTAGGGTCGCTGCTCGCATATAGCTACCGTAAAGTTGTTCATTATATTGTTGCAACAATAAAAGTGCTCCTGTTACCCCAGGGGTTGCCATAGAGGTTCCTGAGGATGTACCATAGCTTTTATCTGTATGGGAAGCCGTGGAAAAAATAGAGGACCCATCGCCAGCAAGATCTGGTTTTATCCTACCATCATCTACAGGTCCAAAACTACTATAAGCAGAAACAGAGGCCATTTTTAAATCCCCATTGCGCGCTATTTCAGTATCTGCTGCTGCAACGGTTAAACTATTCTTTGTGAGTGTAAATCCAAGCATCAAATCAAAACCATCCGCAGCGTTTCCTGCAATTGGGTCTTCATTGTCATTTCTTTTTTGCGCGTTACCGGCAGCGTTCACCATTAAATAATACGGCGCACTGTACATGATTTTATCCCAGTCCTGGCTTACTTTGATGTAGGATCCAAAATACCAATCCGGTACACGATCGGTCTTTATCCCATAAGAGTGGTTGGAAAGCAACAATCCATTCGCAGCTGCCTCAGTAACTTCAATCTTATCCCTTGTCCAATCGTTTGTTATGACATTAGCGGCGTAGGCAACACCTTGCGCATCTTTTTTGACTCCTGAGGAAATTAAACTTCCGGCAACCATAGTCGCATGATTGTCTACCTCTGCACTACCATCCCCGATAATCGCCCTGATATCATATTCTTGATGTGTGGTAAGCGCTACACCAGAATCCCATACACCAACCTGCATTCCCGAGCCATCTAAATTTAAATCTAACATTCCATTTGTATGTAGGGTATTGGCTCTCGAAGCTTGACTAGCATTATCCGCATACGTTTCGTAATAAATTGGACTACCGTCGGTTCCTACTTCTTGCAGCATTACTTTGGTGCCATCCTTCATCACTTCGGTAAGTTTCCAATGGTTGGTCTTGGCAAGCGTCAATGTTTTTTTTCTGTTTTCCTCAAAATCAAATTCGAGATCCACATGCATTGCCCCAATTTTCGAAAAATCGTACTCCTTCTTTATGATTTGCTTTAAGGCATCAGACTGTGCAGAGACCGTCCATGTAGCGCATAAAAGCAACATCGAAGCACACAAAAAGAAACGTAGGAGATTCCTTGGTTGTCTATAATCCATAGGTAAGCAGATTAATTATTGTAAGATTTGGACTACAATTATATAACCTTAACGTACCCTAAAGACTAAAAAATGTATTTATTCGATGAATAACATAGCTGATGATTACTTCTTGTTGTGAAAGTGCTATTTTTTGATGTTTGTAGGTTTTTTCCTATTCGATGGTTTTGTATAAAAAAATCAGTTAGGATTAAATTTCATAACGATATACACTGGAAAGTGATCACTATAGCCCCCTAGATATTTACTGCCAGCATAAGTTCGATGCGGATTCCCCTTATATTTTCCCGTCTTTTCCCTTAAAAAAGATTCATCAAAAATATTCGCCTTTGAGAAACTATGACTACCCTTTTCGTAATTGAGAAAATTATGCGAGATAATGATTTGATCAAAAAGGCTCCACGTATTCTTATAATTGGCACTGCCCCGTTGCTTAGGAAAATGTAACTTCTCCATAGGATTATACAGTACCGTATCAGTTACTAAGCTTTGAATACTCTTAGAGGTAGGGTC
>CBDUKC010000246.1:0-4668 GCA_965367705.1 uncultured Maribacter sp.
AGTGCAATTTTTAATGCTGGAAAAACCAGTCGCATAAATGTTGGCCATTTTATGGCTAGCCTAATTAGTGATGAGGATGTATGGAATACATGGAAAGGGCAAATGCCTGTACTATATAATAGGACATCTCCAAATTAAAACGTTTGGACTCTAGATTACAACGAAGAATAATAGCCGAATGATTCATCCAATTGATTACAACAAGGTATATATTCAATTGTTGCGGTTTCTGTGTACGCGGTTACTTTCATTAACTTAGGGCGAGCCAAAGCAAGAACTTAAGCCTAACCGTTGGGTAGCGTTGGCCAAAAACAGCACAATACGTATAGTTTAAAAAATGAATCTGATGAAGGCGGTAGTATATGACAAGAAACACGCTCCCTACAAACTGCTTCTCAAAGAGGTAGTAAAACCCGTTCCTAAAGACAACGAAGTAGTATTGAAAGTTGTATCCGTGTCGTTAAATGCTGCGGACTATCGTTCAATGAAAATGGGAATGATTCCTAAGAAAAGAATATTTGGCTCAGCAGTTTCAGGTACTATAGCATCTGTTGGCAAAAACATCAAACATTTAAAGTCTGGAGATGACGTAGTAGGTGACCTTACTGATTTTGGCTTTGGTGGATTAGCAGAATTCGCAGTAGCTCCCGAGAAAGCCTTTACGCGCAAACAACCAAATACAACTTTTGAAGATTCTGCAACCCTGCCGGTAGCAGCAACAACCGCTCTAAACGCATTGCGGGATAAAGGCAATATTCAGAAGGGTCAACATGTGTTAATTGTTGGCAGTTCAGGTGGTGTTGGCGTCTTTGCCGTGCAACTCGCTAAATATTTTGGTGCAAAAGTGACTGCAATATGTAGCACTAAAAACATTGAACAAACAAAGTCTTTGGGCGCAGATGAAGTAATAGATTACACAAAACAAGATTTTACCAAAAGTAGTATTTGTTACGATCTCATTCTGGCAATCAACGGCAATTATCCGTTATTAGGGTATAGAAGGATGCTTAATTCAAAGGGCATATTTGTTATGGTAGGCGGTTCACTTGCACAGATATTCAAATCTATATTTTTAGGTTGGTTACTATCTTTTGGGGGAAAGAAAATGAAATCTCTTTCTGTAAAATCCAATCCTCAGGATTTAGAGTACGTTGCGAAATTATTGGATACAGGTAAAATTAGCGCGATTATTCATAAGCGTTATGCTCTTGAACAAGCAGCAGAAGCAATGGATTATTTAAGTAAAGGACATTCGCCAGGAAAACTGATCATAAATATTCAGGTGGAAAATGCCGAAAACGCAACAAAACCTAAACTGCATTAAAACATAGTTCAGCTAAATAGTTCGGTGTCATAAAAAATAACCGCAAGAAATAAATGAAAATAGTAGTATTCCTCAATAGAGACCTTGAAGCTAATATTGCTTATAATCTACTTAAATCAGAACTTCTAAACCATAGTGTTCGCATCTATTATTCCGACACGGTTGGGAGTTCCGAAAACAAACCTTCTGACTTAGTAAAGCTAGAATATTATGAAAAAGGGTTCGTGTATAACGAATTAACTACATTCATAAATAAAAATAAAATTGAAAACTCCTTTGAATTTTTTGACGACAATTTTAAGTCTTTTCCAATTGAGAAGTGTGCTAATGTTAATTCTGTAGAATTCATAAATGAAATGAAAAATTTAAATCCCGACTTGTTTATTTCAATTCGTTTCGGGAAAATTTTCAAAGACGAAATTATTCAAGTCCCAAAAAAAGGTTTGATAAACCTACATTCTGCCGTTTTACCCGATTATAGAGGTATTATGGGAACTTTACACGCTATTAAGGAGGGAAATAGAGAAATTGGGTGTACACTTCACACCATACCGAATAGTGGTATTGACACAGGAGAAATAATCGAAATTGCTAAACTAGAAGTTAATCGTGAAAAATCACTCTTTTGGAATATTGTTCAACTCTACCCTATAGGAACTGAACTTGTAATTAAACATCTGAGAATACTTGAACAAAATAGTGCAGTTAAAACTAAAAAACAAAATCTTGGAGAAGGAACTTATTTCTCGATCCCCACGAAAAGTGATTTTGAAAACATTGAAAACTTAGGGATGGAAATAATTTCAGTAAAGGATTACCAAGAGGTTCTGAGTAATTTTATAGTAAAAAATTTATCGGAATTAGAAAAGCATCAGCTAACAAAGCGCATAAAACTTAGCTGGTAAGTGCTACATCTAAAGTATACCACAAAAAACAACCACAGATAACAAAGCCTAAAATTTAGTGCTTGTAGATTTCCTGAATAAAAATCACAGGCAAAAAGCTATCTTTAGGCTCGGATGTAGACAGTCAGTTAAAATAATTCTAGAAAAATGAAAAAAAGCGTACTATTGATTTTGGGAATTGTCTTTTTATTCTCTTGTAAAGATTCTGAAAAAAAAGAAAATACAGCTACCGTTTATTTTGGTGGTGATATTATTACAATGGCAGGTGATACTCCGCAATATGCCGAGGCGCTTGTCATAAATGATGGCAAAATTGTTTTTGTTGGCGCTTCTGATGAGGCTATGAACCTAGCAGGTGAAGGGCATCAAATGGTTAATCTCAAAGGAAAAACGGTACTTCCCGGACTTATTGATGGTCATGCTCATTTCTCAAGTTTTGCTGCCCAAGCAATTGGGGCTCAGATACTACCATCACCCGATGCAAACGCAGATGATATTCCTACATTAATTGAAATTCTTAGTGAATGGAATACTGCTGAAAATCGAGCACTTACTGGCTGGATTTTCGGAATGGGATTTGACGATTCTGTTCTTAAAGAAAAACGATTCCCAACAAAGGAAGACTTAGACAAAGTGAGCACTGAAACGCCTATTATGATTATTCATATTTCGGGGCATTTTGCTTCCTTAAACTCTAAAGCGCTCGAACTCTTAGAAATTACTGATGATACTAAAAACCCTGAGGGAGGTATTATTAGAAGAATGCCAAATTCTATGGAACCTAATGGGGTATTAGAAGAACTTGCCGCAATTCCTTTATACACAAAGGCGTTGACCCCAGCCTCTGAAGAAGCGCTAATGAAATTTATGACGGCCGGACAAGAAATGGCTTTGAGTTATGGCTATACAACCGCTCAAGATGGTCGTACCATGGGAGAGCACGCTTTATTGGCAAAATTAGCCGAATCGAATTTTTGGAAACTTGATGTTGTTTCCTATGTGGATTATATGTTTACCGAGCCTTTGGAATCGAAGTGGTATACTAAAAACTACACAAATCATTATCGTGTTGGCGGTATGAAAATTACCTTAGATGGATCACCTCAAGGAAGAACGGCTTGGAGGACAACCCCTTATTTGCTACCACCAGATGGGGCTAATAAGGACTACTTAGGGTATCCTGCAATTCCAAATAATGCAGATGTGACGGCAATTTACGAGAAAGCCTTTTCTAATAACTACCAGATTTTAACCCATGCGAATGGCGATGCTGCCATGGATCAGATGATACGGACAATGAAACCTTTAGCAGAAAAATATGGTAATGATGACCGCAGAAACGTCTTAATTCATGGACAATACATTAGAGATGATCAATTAGATGCTTTTAAGGAGTTAAATGTTGTTACCTCATTGTTTCCATTACATACCTTTTATTGGGGCGATTGGCATAAAGAAATTATTGGCGACTCCTTAGGCAATAGAATTAGTCCCGTAAAAACAGCTCTTAACAAAGGGCTAAAAATTACTATCCATACAGATGCACCTGTGGCATTGCCTAACTTAATGCGTGTTGTTTGGACTGCTGTGGAGCGCACCTCACGTTCTGGACAAGTAATTGGCGAATCCGAAAGACTTACACCTTATGAAGCTTTAAAAGCGATTACAATTTGGTCTGCCTATCAACACTTTGAAGAAAACCAAAAGGGGACTTTAGAAGCAGGAAAGTTAGCAGATCTAGTGATATTGGATAAGAATCCATTGAAAGTTACGCCAGATAGTATAAAAGATATTCAAGTCCTTGAAACGATTAAAGAAGGAACTACTGTTTTTAAAAAATAATCAAATCATGATACATAAATCAGCTGTTAAGACACTTATTGTTGTGTTTTTAATACATTTTAGTCTAAACGCACAGACACAAGGAGATGAAACACAAGCAACTTCGGCCGAAGATTTAGCAAAGCAACTTGCGAATCCAGTAGCTTCTCTTATTAGCGTACCGTTTCAAAATAATTTTGACTTTAATGTGGGCCCTCTTGAAGGATTTAGATATGTACTAAACATTCAACCCGTTGTTCCTATTTCTATCAATGAAAAATGGAATATGATAAGCAGAACTATTATTCCTGTTATTTCACAAAGTGATGTGACAGGAATGAACAGCAATGAAACTGGACTTGGTGATATAGCTCAAAGTATTTTCTTTTCTCCGAAAGAAGTGAAAAATGGACTTGTTTGGGGTGTTGGACCCGTATTATTGCTACCTACTGCTACGAATGATGGCTTAGGATTAGAAAAATGGGGCGCTGGACCTAATGCGTTAGTTTTAAAGCTAAAAGGCCAATGGACGTATGGTGCTTTGGCAAATCATATATGGTCCTATGCAGGAAGTGGGTTTAATGATGTTAACGCTTCATTCTTTCAGCCTTTTGCCAC
>CBDUKC010000247.1:0-4661 GCA_965367705.1 uncultured Maribacter sp.
GTTTGGATGCTGGTTCGTATATATTGAATAACCGTTCAGGTAAAAAAGAACGTATCTCTCGTATATATCAGATGCATTCCAATAAGCAAAATGCCATTGATTTTATTGAGGCAGGAGATATCGGTGCGGCCGTAGGGTTTAAGGATATAAAGACTGGAGATACAATGTCTTCAGAAAAACATCCTATCGTATTGGAAAGTATGGATTTCCCTGATCCAGTAATTGGTATTGCAGTGGAGCCTAAGACCAAGGTTGATGTTGATAAGTTAGGTATGGCTTTGGCTAAGTTGGCTGAAGAGGATCCAACGTTTCAGGTGAAAACTGATGAAGCTTCTGGGCAAACGATTATTTCTGGTATGGGTGAGCTTCACTTGGATATCATTGTGGATCGTTTAAGAAGAGAATTTAAGGTTGAGGTAAACCAAGGTGAGCCTCAGGTAGAATATAAAGAGGCCCTTACGAAGTTAGCTGCACACCGTGAAACATATAAGAAACAATCTGGTGGTCGTGGTAAATTTGGGGATATCGTTTTTGAAATGAGTCCTGCTGACGATGATTTCGAAGGTGAAGGGTTACAGTTTGTAGATCAGATTAAGGGTGGTCGTATTCCAAAAGAATTTATTCCATCCGTTGAAAAAGGATTTGCCACTGCTATGCAGAATGGTCCTTTAGCAGGATTTGAGATGGATACTATGAAAGTAGTATTAAAGGATGGTTCTTTTCACGCTGTGGATTCCGATGCACTATCCTTTGAGTTGGCTGCAAAAATGGGTTACAAAGCTGCGGGTAAAGCTGCAGGTGCCGTAATTATGGAGCCAATTATGAAGATTGAGGTAATTACGCCGGAAGAAAATATGGGTGATATTGTTGGGGATTTAAACCGTAGAAGGGGAACAATTTCTGATATGAGTGACCGTGCAGGTGCAAAAGTGGTTAAAGGAACTGTTCCATTATCTGAGATGTTTGGATATGTTACTTCCCTTAGAACATTGTCATCGGGTAGAGCAACATCAACAATGGAATTTTCACATTATGCCCAAACACCTTCTAATATATCAGAAGAAGTGATTAAGAAGGCGAAAGGTATAACAGCATAAATTAAGGTAATGAGTCAGAAAATTAGAATAAAGTTAAAATCTTACGATCATAATTTGGTAGACAAATCTGCTGAAAAAATCGTAAAAACGGTAAAGACTACTGGTGCTGTTGTAACCGGACCTATTCCTTTGCCTACGCATAAAAAGATATTTACTGTGCTACGTTCACCTCACGTGAATAAGAAGTCTAGAGAGCAATTTCAATTGAGTTCTTACAAGCGCTTGTTGGATATATATAGCTCTTCTTCAAAAACTATTGACGCTCTTATGAAATTAGAGTTGCCAAGTGGTGTTGAAGTGGAGATAAAAGTCTAAATTTGCAAACCTTTTCGCTATAGAAAAGGTTTTACATGTCCCGAGCCGCGTGCAAGGGAAAAACGGAAAAAAATAATTTAGGGTTAAATTATTTTGACCCTATTTTTTTGAACTGAGTTTAAATAGTAATAATTAATATAAATAGTATGTCTGGGTTAATAGGAAAAAAAGTAGGCATGACTAGTCTTTTTGACGAGAACGGAAAGAATATTCCATGTACCGTTATACAAGCTGGGCCATGTGTTGTTACCCAAGTCAGAACTGAAGAGGTTGATGGGTATAATGCCCTTCAATTAGGTTTCGATGACAAGGCAGAAAAACGTGCTAACAAGGCCGAAATCGGTCACTTTAAAAAAGCAGGTGCTTCTCCTAAGAAAAAAGTCGTTGAATTTCAAGGTTTTGATGGGGATTACAAATTGGGAGACACTGTAGGTGTTGACGTTTTTGTAGAAGGAGAATTTGTTGATGTCGTAGGTACTTCAAAAGGTAAAGGTTTCCAAGGTGTTGTAAAACGTCATGGTTTTGCCGGTGTAGGGCAAGCGACTCACGGTCAGCACAACAGACTAAGAGCTCCAGGTTCTATCGGTGCTGCTTCATATCCTGCTAGAGTTTTCAAAGGAATGAAGATGGCTGGAAGAATGGGGACCGATAGAGTGACAGTTCAAAACCTAAGGGTGTTGAAAGTAGTTCCAGAAAAAAATCTTGTAGTTGTTAAAGGTTGTGTTCCTGGTCATAAAAACGCTTATGTAACTATTGTTAAGTAATGAAGGTAGCAGTTTTAGATATTAAAGGAAAAGACACAGGTAGAAAGGCAGACCTTTCTGATCAAGTGTTCGGTATAGAGCCAAACAATCATGCAGTTTACTTAGACGTAAAGCAGTACTTGGCACATCAAAGGCAAGGTACGCACAAGGCTAAGGAAAGAGCGGAGATAGCGGGTAGTACAAGAAAGATTAAAAAACAAAAAGGTACTGGTACGGCGAGAGCTGGTAGTATTAAGTCTCCTATTTTTAGAGGAGGTGGACGTATTTTTGGCCCAAGACCTAAGGATTATACACAAAAATTGAATAAGAATTTGAAGCGTTTAGCCAGAAAATCTGCCTTAACCTTGAAATCTCAAGAAAAAGCAATTTTGGTCGTGGAAGACTTTGATTTTGATGCTCCAAAAACGAAAGATTTTGTACAAGTTCTAAAGTCATTGGGCTTAGAAAACAAAAAGTCTTTGTTTGTGTTGGGCGATTCAAATAAAGGTGTATATTTGTCTTCTCGTAATTTTACCCATTCAGAGGTTATAACAAGCTCAGAATTAAGCACTTACAAAATATTGAACGCGAATAGCGTTGTCTTGTTGGAAGGTGCTTTAGAAGGAATTGAATCAAATTTAAATAAGTAAGACCATGAGCGTTTTAATCAAGCCCATCATAACGGAGAAAATGACAGCCGATAGCGAACTAAATAATCGTTATGGGTTTATAGTTGATCCTAGGGCTAATAAAATTCAGATTAAAGATGCCGTTGAGGCAACTTATGGTGTGTCGGTTAAAAAAGTTCGTACAATGAACTATGGTCCTTCACGAAAGTCCAGATATACGAAAACTGGCGTTCAGCACGGAAAAACAAATGCTATTAAAAAAGCAGTTGTGGATGTAGTTGAAGGGGATATAATCGATTTTTACAGTAATCTATAAAGACAAGAAATGTCAGTTAGAAAATTAAAACCAGTCACTCCTGGACAGCGTTTTAGAGTAGTAAACGGATTTGACGCCATTACTACTGATAAGCCGGAGAAGAGCTTGCTCGCTCCGTTAAAAAAGTCCGGAGGTAGAAATAGTCAAGGTAAGATGACCATCCGCCAAAAAGGTGGTGGCCATAAAAGAAGATATCGTGTAATCGATTTCAAAAGAGATAAGCGAGATGTTGCGTCTACGGTTACCTCAATTGAGTACGATCCAAACAGAACAGCGTTTGTTGCTTTGTTAACTTACTCGGATGGAGAGAAACAATATATCATTGCTCAAAATGGGCTTCAGGTAGGTCAACAGTTGTTGTCTGGAATGAATGCAGCACCTGAAATAGGTAATGCATTGCCTTTGAATGAGATTCCTTTGGGAACTATTATTTCATGTATAGAGTTACGTCCTGGTCAAGGTGCTGTTATGGCACGTAGTGCAGGTACATTCGCTCAGTTAATGGCAAAGGATGGTAAGTTTGTTACCGTTAAGATGCCTTCTGGTGAAACAAGGTTGATACTTTCAGGTTGTATGGCAACTATTGGTGCTGTGTCCAATTCGGATCATCAGTTATTGGTTTCTGGTAAAGCTGGTAGAAGCAGATGGTTAGGAAGAAGACCAAGAACGAGACCAGTAGCAATGAACCCTGTCGATCACCCAATGGGTGGTGGTGAAGGTAGAGCTTCTGGTGGACATCCAAGATCTAGAAACGGTATTCCGGCGAAAGGTTTCAGGACACGTTCAAAGACCAAGAGCACAAACAAGTATATAATAGAACGTAGAAAGAAATAAAACTAGAAAGAAATGGCACGTTCACTAAAAAAAGGACCTTATGTTCACTATAGCTTGGAGAAGAAAATCCAACAGAGCGCTTCTTCTGGAAAGAAGTCGGTGATAAAGACATGGTCAAGAGCTTCAATGATTACTCCTGATTTTGTTGGGATGACCATAGCGGTTCATAATGGAAGACAATTTGTTCCGGTATTTGTAACTGAGAACATGGTAGGTCACAAACTTGGAGAATTTTCACCAACACGATCGTTTAGAGGTCATGCAGGTGCGAAAAATAAAGGTAAAAAGTAAGCTATGGGAGTTCGTAAAAAACAAATGGCCGAAAGAATAAAGGCAGAAAAGAAAAAGGTTGCTTTTGCAAAGTTGAACAATTGTCCAACTTCCCCTAGAAAGATGAGACTCGTTGCGGATTTGATTCGTGGTGAAAAGGTAGAAAAGGCACTAGCTATACTACGTTTCAATAGTAAAGAGGCTTCTAGAAAGTTAGAGAAGTTATTACTTTCAGCTTTAGCTAATTGGCAAGCGAAAAATGAGGATGCTAGTTTGGAAGATGCAGAATTAATTGTAGCCGAGATTAGAGTAGATGGTGGTACTATGTTGAAAAGACTTAGGCCTGCCCCTCAAGGAAGAGCACATAGAATTAGAAAACGTTCCAACCATGTTACTTTGGTGTTGGGGTCTAACAATAATATAGCAAGCTAGAATGGGACAGAAAACAAATCCAATA
>CBDUKC010000248.1:0-4639 GCA_965367705.1 uncultured Maribacter sp.
CCCCTGAAAAGGAAGGCCGGACAATATCAAAATATTCTTGAGATATGGATGGCGTATCTTTTTTTTGGGAACAGGCTAAACTGATGATGAACAGATAACCAAAAAGAAATAGGTTTTTTTTCATTTAATAAAATACACTTAATTAGGTCTACTACTCACTTCTTTCGAAACTACTCTCCCCATTTCCAGTCCCCACCAATAATCAACTTCTCTTTAAGATTATTGTCGATCATAAACTGTTTGGTGGTTTCACTATTCATCTTAGTTGCTGGTAATGTTTCTGCGTTTGCTAGTCCATACAGCATCATCGTACCAAAGCGGGCCGTGTTGGTTATATGTTCTTTATTGACCAAGTTGAAATCATCACAATCGCTATGGTAACATCCATAAATAGAACGGTCTAAATTACTGTGTACCGATAAGATAGGAACGCCTTCCAGCATAAACGGTTGGTGATCACTATGCAGACCAGAGCGATTAGAGAATGTATTTTGGTATATGGTATCTTGTTTTTGGATACTAGCTCCTAGCTCGGTAAAGAACGATTCGTTTTCCAGTTTTCCACCAGCGTTCATTCCAATAGGATTTCCTGCCATATCCAAATTCATCATGTATTTTATATTATCTATAGTATTGTTCTTTATTGCCTCAGCAACCAAGTGTCTAGAGCCAAAAAGACCTTGTTCTTCACCCATGAACATGATAAATTTCACAGTACGTTTAGGTTCTAAGTTATTTGCTTTGAATGCTCGTGCAATATCCAAAACTGCAAAAGACCCTATACCATTATCAATGGCTCCCGTAGCCAAATCCCAAGAATCTAAATGTCCGCCAATAACGATTTCCTCTTGGGGAATTTCACTGCCAGTCAACGTAGCTACTACATTTCGCGCTTTGATCATATCGCTTTTATTGGTCATTTCTATATGAGCGGATATGCTTTTATCTTTTAATCGCTCTTTAATAGCCATGCCATCTTCCATACCTATACAAACCGCCGGAATAGGAATTAGTGCTCCGGTAACCGAAGCTGTTCCTGTTAGTAGCACACCGTTTGGTACTTGATTGATGATTATAATTCCTATTGCACCATATTTCATGGCCAAGGATGTTTTTTCACTGCGGTGTAAGTTGGTCAAGCCTTCTGGACTCCCCTCTAAAATATTTATATACACTAATGAAATTTTACCACGGACTGCATCTGTGTCAGCTTGGTAATCGGCTTCGAGTCCGTTACCCATATCTATGATTTCTCCGGTTACATCCGCTTTTATTGGAGAATGACCTAAGGTTACCACTTTCATGGTTTCGTCGTCTATTTTCAAAGCAACCGTTCCTCTTGCCCAAGCTTCTACTTCAAAGGTTTGATACTGTACATCTTCAAATCCGTACTCCTTAAATTTGTTGAAGGTGTATTCCTCGGCTTTAGCACCATTTTCAGAGCCAGTAAGACGGTGACCAATGGTTTCACTAGCTTCTTTTAATGTACTATAGGCTTTGGAATTTTGTTGTATTTCGGTATCGATACGTGCGAATAATTCAGCTTGTGTCTCTTCTTTTTTGGTTTCTGTACAAGCGCTTAAGCAAAGGGTTGCTAAAGAAAATAGGATAATTTTTTTCATAGTAATTGTAGAGGATTTTATGATTTTAGTTTTTTATTTGTGCGGATTTCAAGTTCACTTTTTTTCAACTGGATATTCAATTTTTTCACTTCAACATCCATGAATTTCTTGAATTTTGTATCTACATCTTTCAAACGTTTGTTAAATATAGCATATACTTCGCGTTGCTGATCTGTCGGTTTGAAATCTGCACCAAAACCTCCAATATCACTTGCCAATGCGCTTATGCGACCATACAATTTCATGGGCGAACGAAAAGCATCTTCGCGGGCTCCCGTTAAATGGATGTCGTATAAAGTACCTGCAATGGATTCTGCAAGTATACGTAATTCCTCTGCTTTTTTGCGGTCGCTATTTTTCTTTAGTTTTGGGATGATCTCATTGAGTTCTGCCCGTATGGTTTCAATGTCATTTATCATGGTAACGGCAAGGTTCATGGCATCGCGCAGCTCTAGAGAAAAGGCTACTTGTTCTTTAAGTTCTTCCAAACTACTTTCGGAATCGGGATCTTTTAGTACGTCAACTTCACGTATAAATACTTCCTCACCAACGATCAGTTTTACCTTGTAGCGCTTTGGCACTACCCGCGGACCAAATTGTCCACGCCATAAGTCTAGGTCCCACGTTACCAAAGGTCGCCACCCTTCACCATTTAATTGTACCCAGGGTCTTCCTGGGGGTGTAGATTGTAATTTTGGCTTATAGGTAGGTTCATAACGCAGGTCCCACATTACCCTATGGATTCCTGCATCTTGGTTCCCTTTTAAACTTCGTATCAATTGATCGTCCATAGTCAATATTTCTATGGATACTTTCTGGTCCGTGCTATCCTTAAGGTAGTAATGAATATCTGCGCCATAACGCGGATTTTTACCTGAGTTCATGCTTGAGCCATCAGTTTTTATGGCCTGTTGGTCAATAAACCGATAGGCAGGTCGCATACTGAATAAATGGGCTTTTTGGTCTTTGGCATCTATGTCAAATTCCCGCATGGGTGCTACATTGTCCAGAATATAATAGCCACGACCATAGGTTCCTACGACCAAATCATCAAAACGTTCCTGGATTTCCAGCCAATAGACTGGCGCAGGTGGTAGGTTGTTTCGTAAACGCATCCAAGAGACGCCATCATTGTAACTAATATAAAGTCCGTTGTCTACACCCAGGTATAACATACCTTCTCTCTTAGGGTCTTCTTTGATAACATGTGCAAATGTATGTACCGATTTTGGCATGGAATCCGTTATTAATTTCCAAGTACTACCGTAATCCTCAGTTTTATACGCATACGCATCAAAATCACCCATTTGGTGCAGGTCAACTGTGATGTAGGCTGTACCTTTTTTATAGCGGGATACTTCTATATTGGCAATAGTACTCCATTTAGGTAGGTTGGGAATATTTGCGGTTACGTTTGTCCAATTGGCTCCTCCATCCGTTGTCAATTGCACCTGTCCATCATTACTGCCGGTCCATATCATTCCAGGCTCTATTTTGGATTCGGTAATGCTGAACAATACCGAGCCATCAAAGGTCATGAGGTTATCTATGGCCACCCCTCCAGAATTTTGTTGGTGTGTTTTGTCGTTCAAGGTTAAATCCGGACTTATTACTTGCCAACTTTGTCCGCCGTCGTCACTTTTGTGCACGTACTGGCTACCTACATACACTCTGTTCTTGGTATGTGGGGAAAAGGCTAACGGGAAATTCCAGTGCCATCGGTATTTTAATTTGCCCGGTTCCCAGCCATAACCAGCTTCTGGCCAAACACGCACATCTCTGGCATGGCCCGTTTTCGCATTGTAGCGTTGTAAGCCACCATCATAACATCCAGACCAAACAATATCATTGTCAAAAGGATCTGGTTGCGCAAAACCGCTTTCACAGCCGCCAACACCTTTCCATAATCCCAAAGGAATATAACCCTGTCTGCTATTACTCGGCCCCATGTAAGAGTAGCCGTCTTGCCTATTTCCGTAAACGTTATAAGGAATTTGATCATCAACCGAAACATGATACATCTGGGCAATTGGCAATACGACCCGTTGAAAACTTTTCCCATGGTTAAGGCTAATGCTGGCACAACCATCATGAGCTACCATGATTCGGTCTGGATTGCTAGGGTCTATCCAAATATCATGGTTGTCCCCACCTGCTCTATATCCCCGTTTAAAAGTCTTGCCACCATCTAGGGTAGTGCTGAATTTTACACTAGCAAAATGAACCTCGTCTGGATTATCAGTTCCTACGGCCATTCTTGTATAATAGGGTGCACGCTCTGCAATATCATGATCTCTAGTCTGTAGGGTCCACGTTTCTCCAAAGTCTGCTGATCGGTATAATGCAGGACTATCAATTTCAAAAAGTGCATATACAATATTTGGATTGGAATGCGATATCGCAACTGCGGTTTTACCTACGGGATTGTCTTTACCGCCTGGAAGTCCGTTCGCCGTCATAGGTTCCCAGGAATCGCCGCCATCCGTGGTCCTGTAAATACCACCGCCGGCACCACCACTTCGCAATCCCCAAGTATTTATATGAATGGACCACATACCCACTAGGAGTCGGTCTGGATTTTTAGGGTCTAGCGCCAATTCTGCGGCACCCGTATTTTCATCCACAAAAAAGATACGCTTCCAGTTTTTACCACCATCCATGGTTTTGTAAACACCTCGTTCTTGTTGCGGTCCGTACGTATGGCCTAATGATGCCGCATATACAATATCCGGATTTGTGGGATGTACAATAACACGTCCAATACGCCCCGTTTTTTCAAGCCCCATATGCTGCCATGTTTTTCCAGCATCTTCGGACTTATAAATACCGTCACCCATGGCATGTGCAGGTCGGATTACGAAGGTTTCCCCTGTGCCCACCCAAACGATATCTGGATTGGTAGGCGTTATCGCCAATGAACCGATGGAAGAAACATCTTGATCATCAAAAATCGGATCCCAATTGAGTCCGCCATCCGTGGTTTTCCATAATCCTCCAGAGGCAGCTCCAATGTAATT
>CBDUKC010000249.1:0-4571 GCA_965367705.1 uncultured Maribacter sp.
GTAGATCCTTACCGAAAATGATCATAAATCCAGAGGTTAAAGATATTTTTGATTTTAAATTTGAAGATTTTACGCTAACTGATTATAATCCGCATCCGCATATTAAAGGAGCTGTGGCTGTGTAATCGATTTATATCAACTATTTCAATATACCATTAAAAATAAAAGCCCAAACTTGTGTTTGGGCTTTTTCGTGGTAAAACTAAACAATCGATATTCCTAAATTCTTCCTCATAGCAGTCTTTAGTCACCAAGTCTAGTTACCATGATAAAATTAGAGAGGTCAAAGAAACCATCTAAATCACTCGCATTTTGTCCAGCAGCCAAACCACTTAATCCATCCTCATAGGTTAGGTGCCAAATGTAGCAGACCCCAACTCCTGCTCCATCAAAATCTACACCTTCAACCGCCTCTAATGTTGGTGGTAGTCCTAATATATTCCCTGCATCATCCGTAATGACGTAGGTTTGATTTGTGCCAGTAAGATTCGCTGCATCTAGTATGACACCGCTAACCATGTCTGGCAAACCATCAACAGTAAATGTATATGGACCTCCGGATAGCGTTCCTGCCTCTAGTGGATTTCTTGTAACGGTTATTGCGTTGGACAAGCCATAGAATCCTTCAAAATCGGATACATTATTTCCTGCGGCCAAACCGGTTAACCCCTCTTCATAGGTAAGATGCCATATTAAACAGACCCCTGCTCCTGCTCCATCAAAATCTACTCCTTCAACATTTGAAAGCATTGGAGGTAAGCCAAGAATATTGTTTTGATCATCCGTAATGATCCAGGTTTGTATTGTACCTGTTAGATCGCTATCGTCCAAAGAAATTCCACTTACCATATCCGATATACCATCTACGGTAAATTCATAAGGACCTCCAGAAATTACACCGGCATTCAGACCATTTCTGGTCACCGTTATAGAATTAGATAAGGCAAAAAACCCATCAAGGTTACCTGCATTACCACCAGCCTCTAAACCAACGATTCCTTCTTCATAGGTAATATGCCATATCAAACAAACACCAACGCCAGCACCATCAAAATCTACATCTTGTGCAGCGGTTAATGTTGGCGGCAAACCAAGGATATTCAAATCTGCATCGGTAATTACAAAACCAGTATTAGTTCCATTAACCATACTATCGTCCAGAGCTAAGTCGCTTGCCATATCTGCATTTCCATCTACCGTAAATTCATAAGGGCCTCCAGATAAAATACCAGCATTTAGGCCATTTCTTTGTACTTCTATAAAGTTGGATACGCTAAAACTTCCCATAAGATTATCCAAGTTTCCACCGGCCTCTAGGCCTTCTAAACTTCCTGAATAGGAAAGGTGGTAGATATAACAAGAACCAACTCCCGCCCCATCAAAATCAACACCTTCTACAGCTGCCAATGTAGGTGGTAAACCTAATATATTTCTAGAATCATCCGTAATTACAAAAGACTGTATTTCGCCGTTTAATTCCGTATCATCCAAGGTAATTCCAGTTACCATATCTGGATTTCCATCTACTAAAAATTCGAAAGGTCCACCAGCCAGACTACCGGCATTCAATCCATCACGCACTACCATGATGAAGTTTGAAAGTGCAAAATCTCCAGATAAGTTATCCAAATTTGCACCTGATTCTAATCCAAACAAACCTTCTTCATAGCTTATATGATAAATGTAACAGGAACCAATACCCGCCCCATCAAAATCTACGCCTTCTACTGCTTCTAAAGTCGGTGGCAAACCTAAAATATTTTTATTAGCATCCGTAATCACATAGTTCTGTATACTCCCCGTTAATGCGGAAGCATTTAAACTAATACCACTAATCATATCTGGCTGCCCATCTACAGCAAAGGAAAAAGGACCTCCAGAAAGGGTTCCTGCATTCAATACTATTGGAGTTATTTCTGTGTCATCATCTTCACAGCTCCAAAAAATAGCTGTTACCATAAACAGCATCATAATCGTTTTTAAATTGTTCATTGTTCTATGTGTTTTGATTTTAATACAAAGAAACTATCAGGCTATAACAGAAGTATCACGTAAAAATCATATTTCATTACGAACTGATTTTCAGTTGATTAACAATTAAATTAATTGATTACTGTCAGAACTTCTTCTATTTTACGACTTCATGTAAACGGAACACCACCATTATTGAGTAGGATCGTGAACTTTCCGTGATAGTTTACCCTTTATTTCGTAACATATGAGAACCGTATTGATTATTGAAGACGATCCAGAAATCGTTCATTTACTGGAAATACATCTTAAAGATTTACAATGTGAAGTGCATGCCTCTTATAGGGGAGATGAAGGTCTTGCAAAAGCTATTGAAATGGTTCCCGACCTTATTATACTAGACATTATGCTTCCTGGAATGGATGGTATTGAAGTGTGCCAAAAAATTAGGGCCAATACTATACAGTCACCCATCATCATGTTGACAGCTAAAGCAGAGGAAATTGATAAAGTTCTAGGACTGGAAGTAGGTGCCGACGACTACCTAACTAAACCATTTAGCGTGCGAGAATTCATCGCAAGAGTTAAGGCCATATTCCGAAGGGAACAAATGGCTACTGCGTCTAAACAAGAACTGACCGCCAAAAACGCAAGCCAATTCGGAGACTTATCTATAGATATAGACATGCGTAAAGTAGTGGTGAATGGAAGTAAGGTAGAACTCTCCCCCAAGGAATTTGAACTCTTGGTTTTACTCTCCTCTAACCCAGGAAAGAGTTACGACCGCTCCAAATTATTGAATTTAATATGGGGCTATGAGTTTAAGGGTTACGAACACACCGTAAACTCGCACATTAACAGACTACGGGCCAAAATAGAGCCCGACATGAGCAAACCCACGTATGTGTTAACCACTTGGGGCATTGGTTATAAATTCAATGAAGAACTATGAGCACAACAATTCTATCTAACAAACTAGTAAAAAAACTGGTTTTGTCCTTCTTGGCCATTCTAGTTCTGGCAGGTTTAGGATACACTATTGCCACAATATATTTATCCAACAACTATTTCTATGAGACGACCCAACGACTTCATGCCAATCTAGCCCAAGATCTAATAGACGAGAAATTTGTAGACCAAAGCCCTATTGATAGTACCGGCGCCATTAACAAAGCATTATTTGGGGACATTATGCATGATATGATGGCCGTGAACAGGGCCATTGAAGTGTATCTATTAGATTTAAACGGCAGCGTACAGTACTCCGTTGTACTAGACCATGATGCACCGGAAACCAATCAGAAAAAAGTGAATACAGCACCCATTGAACGGTTTATCGCGGCGAATGGAAAGGGTTACTTTCTTGGTGATGACCCAAAAAATATAGAAAATCAGCAAGTATTTTCCGTGGCAAAATTTAAAAAAGGTGACTCGGAAGGGTACATCTACATTATTTTGGCAGGACAAGAATATCTAAATACCAGGGAACTCCTTTTTGGTAGTTATGCTTTAAAGCTAGGCGTGGGCACCTTATTGGTAACCTTACTCTTTGCTGCCATCCTAGGAATATTATCCGTTTGGTATTTGACGAAAAACCTTAGAGAATTAGTATTCGCTGCAAAGCGATTTGAACAGGGTGACCTAAGCTATAGAATCGAACACGCGGAGAAAAGTGATTTAGCCGGTGTGACGACCACCTTCAACCAAATGGCGGATACCATTCTCACCGATATGGAGAAAATTAAGTCGCTAGAAAAACTACGGCAGGAACTTATAGCGAACATCTCTCATGATTTACGAACACCACTGGCCATTATTCAAGGGTATATAGAAACCCTACAAATGAAGGATGGCGAATTAACCGTAAAACAGCGTTCCGATTATTTAAAAACAATAAATTCTAGTGGAGAAAAACTATCCAAACTCATAGGACAGCTTTTTGAATATTCCAAATTGGAAGCCAATCAAATTGAACCTCAGAAAGAACCTTTTCTTATAAGTGAACTTGCCAATGATGTACACAGAAACTATCAGGTGTTGGCAAAACAAAAGAATATTTCCTTAAAGTTAGATATGCAACAGGGCACACCCTTAGTATTTGCTGACATATCCCTTGTAGAACGTGCTGTTCAAAACTTGATGGACAATGCATTAAAATTCACCCCAGAGAACGGAGAGGTAATCGTTAGTATACTACCTAAGGAACATAACGTAGAAATTACAATAAAAGACTCAGGCCCTGGTATTCAATTGGAAAACCAAGCCTTAATTTTTGAACGCTACAGGCAAACAAAAACGGGACAACAAAAAGAAGGTGCAGGACTTGGATTGGCCATTGTTAAAAAGATAATGGAGTTACATAATTCTAGTATTAAGGTACGGAGCAAACCCAATGAAGGAACAGCCTTTATTTTTAGTCTGCCTATTCACAACGTCGCTTAAGTAATTTATCTGTTACCACCCTCAACAATGGGTTAGAAAACGTAGTGGCTATCATGCCAGTATACCTTAATTAGCACTAAGTACAAACGCTTAACTTTTTGAGTTAAAATGGCATTATATCTTTTCTTTATCTTTATATAAAATTGCTTTTATGATTC
>CBDUKC010000250.1:0-4566 GCA_965367705.1 uncultured Maribacter sp.
CCTGTTACCAGGATGAAAACCTGGCGTCCTAACCCCTAGACGAACGGACCATATCTTTGCGCAATTGCGGATGCAAAAATACAATTATTTTTTACTATCGCAACACCCAGATATTATTTTTTTAAACTTTTAATATGCCTTTGCGAATAGCACTCTTTTTTGTGAAGGTTTACCACTGATGATACACACCCCATTTTCATTTTCCGAATCAATAGGAATGCATCTAATTGTAGCCTTCGTCTCCTCCTTTATTTGGTCTTCCGTAGCAATTGTGCCATCCCAGTGTGCAGCGATAAATCCTCCTTTATCTTCTAAGACTTGCTTAAATTCAGCATAAGAGTTCACCTTGGTAATATGTTCCTTTCTATACTCCAAAGCCTTGTTGTAGATATTCTTTTGAATATCTTCCATTAGAAATTCTATCTTGGCAACAAGCTCATCGGCAGGAATCGTCATTTTTTCCAAGGTATCCCTTCGAGCGACCTCGTAGGTTCCGTTCTCCATATCCCGTTGACCAATAGCCAATCGTACAGGAACCCCTTTAAGTTCATAGGCATTGAATTTAAAACCTGGTTTGTGGGTATCCCTATCGTCATATTTAACGGATATCCCCTTAGCTCGTAGTTCTTCAACTAAAGGTTTTACTCGTTCAGAAATCACATCCAATTGCTCCAAACCTTTATAAATGGGTATAATTACTACCTGTATTGGGGCCAATTTGGGAGGAAGCACCAAGCCATTATCATCACTGTGGGTCATAACCAAAGCGCCCATAAGTCTAGTAGAAACACCCCAGGAAGTAGCCCAAACATATTGCTTATCCCCTTCTTTTGTAGCGAATTTAACGTCAAACGCTTTAGCAAAGTTTTGACCTAAAAAGTGCGACGTTCCTGCTTGTAATGCTTTTCCATCTTGCATAAGCGCTTCAATACAGTAGGTTTCCAAAGCTCCTGCAAAACGCTCGCTCTCTGTTTTTACCCCTTTTATTACCGGCATAGCCATATGGTTCTCTGCAAAATCAGCATATACGTTCATCATTTGTTCTGCTTCATCCAGTGCTTCCTGTTCGGTTGCATGTGCCGTATGCCCTTCTTGCCATAGGAACTCTGTTGTTCTCAAGAAAAGACGTGTACGCATTTCCCATCGCACTACATTGGCCCATTGATTGATCAATAAAGGCAAATCACGATAGGACTGAATCCATTTTCTGTACGTATCCCAAATAATGGTCTCAGATGTTGGCCGTACAATAAGTTCCTCTTCCAATTTGGCATCTGGATCTACAATAATTCCGCTTCCATCCTCTGCATTTTTAAGTCGGTAATGGGTAACTACGGCACACTCTTTAGCAAAGCCTTCTACATGGCTAGCCTCCTTACTTAAATATGATTTAGGAATGAACAAAGGAAAATAAGCGTTCTCATGCCCTGTATCCTTAAACATTTTATCTAATGCCGCTTGCATCTTTTCCCAAATGGCAAAACCATAAGGTTTTATGACCATACAACCCCTTACTCCCGAGTTCTCGGCCAAATCCGCTTTTACTACTAGCTCATTGTACCATTTCGAATAATCCTCACTTCTCTTGGTTAATTTTTTACTCATTATATATAGTTTGGCACAAAAGTTGTGTTTTATTAAGAAAATAATTTAGCAAAACTAGTTATTTTTAATATGTTCAACAATAAAATTTAGAACGATGATATATTCACTACCCCTCAATAAACTTCGCAACTTTGGAATCCTTTCCATTATAGGCTTGATAGGTGCATCTTGTGGTTCTTACCAACAAGCATCCTACTACGAAAATGACGGAATATATTCGGATGGCACACAACGTACAGTGGAGCGCAGACCACAACAACAAACGCAACAACAATATCGTACACAACCGGAATCCAACACGTATTCCGACTACTTTGGCCAAAAAGCCAACCAAGTTGACGAAATTTTAGAAGGTGAAATCTTCACCGATGTTGATTCTTACGCCAGTAATCCAACCGACCAAGACATAAATGAAGACCAATTAACAGATTATTACAACACCGCTAACGACTATCAAGGTTTTGGTGGCTGGGGTGATAATGCTACTAATGTAAATGTCAATTTCTACAATAACGGCTGGAATAACTGGGGCTGGGGCGGAGGCTTTGGCTGGGGTTACCCTGCATATGGCTGGGGTGGAGGCTTTGGCTGGGGTTACCCTGGATATGGCTGGGGCATAGGAATTGGCTGGGGCGGAGGCTGGGGTTATCCTGGATATGGCTGGGGCGGTGGCTGGGGTTATCCTGGTTATGGGCATGGTGGCTATTATGGCGGCGGAAGATATGCATACAATTCAGGAAGACGTGGTTATTATAACACTAATAATGCAGGGCGAAACTCAACAGCAACAGCATTAAGAGGAAGGTCGAACGTAAACACTAGAAGTTCATCAGCTAGATACAGAAATAACGCTACGCGCTCTTCAAATAACACAGCTACCGCAGCTAGAAGCGGCTCAACTGCCTCTAGAACCAATAGGAGTAATGGGACATCACGTTCCTACAGCGACAACTTAGCAAACAGAAGAACCGTAGGTGTTGACAGAAACCGTGCTTACAGAACGAGTAGAAGTACTAGGACAGCACCAAGAACCTATAGTTCCTCTAGGAGTAATTCGGCTTATAACAGGGCTACCCCAAGGTCGAGCAGTTATAGATCTGGAACATCCTCAAGAGCAACGACACCAAGAACGTCTACGTATCGTAATTCCAGGAGCGGATTCAGTAGTGGCAGAAGTTACAGTACTGGGCGAAGTAGTAGCTCTAGAAGTAGTGGAAATTACAGAAGTTCACGAAGCGGCAGCTCAAGAAGCAGTGGAAGCATGCGAAGTTCCAGCGGTAGTTCACGAAGCAGCGGAAGCATGCGAAGTTCCGGCGGTAGTTCACGTAGCAGTGGAAGTATGAGAAGTTCTGGCGGAGGTGGCTCAAGATCCTCTGGAGGAAGATCAAGTGGCGGAAGACGTCAATAATCAATTTTAGTCTCTAAACTTTAAAAAAAAATAGCAATGAAAAGACTCTTAACTTTCATCTCACTATTCCTATGCGCTTTTGTGAGTGCTCAGAACATAAACGATGTATTAAAATATGGTACGGAAAACCTTCAAGGAACAGCTCGTTTTCAAAGTATGGGTGGTGCTTTTGGAGCACTTGGGGGCGACCTATCCGCATTGAATATTAATCCAGCAGGGGCGGCGGTCTTCAATAATACCTTAATTACATTTTCAGGAACCTTCTATGTTACCGACAACCAAGCGAATTATTTTGGTACTCAAAGGAACAGCAACATAAATGATTTTAATATCAACCAAATAGGAGGTGTCTTTGTATTTAACAACACGAATTCAAATTCTGATTGGAAGAAATTTTCGTTGGCGTTTAATTACGACTTGGCACAAAATTTCGATAATAGTTATTTGGTGCAAGGCAGAAGCAATGAAGGGGTAGACTCCTATTTCCTAAATTTTGCACAAGGAACACCGTTAGGGTCTATTCTATTAGAGGAAGGGGAACTGATTGAAAACGGATATTTAGATATAGGTGCTAACGGAGGATTTAGCGACCAACAAGCATTCCTAGGTTATTATGGAGGGGTGATTGACCCGCTAGACGACGACCCACAAACAAGTGATTACATAAGCAATGCTTCTTACACAAACGTGGACCAACAATTACAACGCACCAACCTCGGGTATAACTCCAAGTTTACCGTAAATATGGCTTCACAATACCAAGACCGACTATACTTAGGTGCTTCCTTAAATTTTCATAGCGTTTTTAACGAGCGTGTTGACCGTCTTACAGAAACCGGTTATGATGCCTCCTCTGAAATACAACGTACCACATTCGATAATTTATTAGTTACACGAGGAAATGGTTTTTCATTTACCATGGGAGCCATTGCAAAGTTAAACGACTTTGTACGTTTGGGAGGAAGTTATCAATCTCCAACCTGGTATCATCTAAACGATGACCTTTCGCAACGAATAAACTCTGATTTAGCGGATGAGGATATCGGTTTTATAGATTTCAATATTATCAACCTTTTTGAAAGGTACACCATACAAACCCCAAGTAAATTAACGGGTAGTATGGCGGTTATTTTTGGGAAAAATGGACTCTTAAGTTTTGATTATGGCTATCAAGATTTTTCAAATTCGAAACTACGTCCAGAAAGCGACCCTAGTTTTCAAACGGTAAATAATGAGATTGCAAACCAACTAGGTTCTGTATCTACCTTTAGAGTAGGTGGTGAATATCGTATTGCACAGGTAAGCCTAAGAGCAGGTTATCGTTTTGAACAGAGTCCATATGCAAATACGGATACTATTGGCGACCTAACCAGTATTTCAGGAGGTATTGGTTATAATTTTGGTGGAAGCAGGTTAGACTTGTCCCTAAATAGAATAGACCAACAGGTAAATGAGCAATTATTGGATACTGGCTTAACCACACCTGCAACTATAGACAGGATACGTACGAATACAACGCTGAGTTACACCATAAATTTCTAAAAAACCAGCTG
>CBDUKC010000251.1:0-4562 GCA_965367705.1 uncultured Maribacter sp.
AGCACATAAATACCGGAAGTTTCCATTTCCAAGTTGGTAATTCGCTTATTGGCATGATTAAAACTAGACATCTTTGACATGATACCAGCTTGACTTGGAGCAATTCGTAATTCACGACCCTGCGGTCCGTAAAACCCTGTATTCGTTGCCGTAAATCCTAATCGTATACGATTATCAATTAGTTTTGCTGCCAAATCCGCATCAAAATCAACGATATAAGGGCGGGCTTTTTCTTTTGCCCATTCCGTATGTTCAATAAATGCATCTTCTAGCTGTTGATGATGATCAAAACTATGTTGGTAAAAGTGAAGAAGGCCGTCAAATCCAATTGCGTATTCACTCATTAGGAAAGAACCGATTGAGATTTCTGGCTGAATAGCGCCGGAGGTGCCAATGCGCACTATTTTTAATCGTATACGATTTTTCTTTACCGTCCGTGTGGCAAAATCGATATTCACTAAGGCATCAAGCTCATTTAAAACGATATCTATATTGTCAGTTCCGATTCCTGTGGAAATAACACTAATCCGTTTCCCATTTAATACACCGGTATGGGTCACAAATTCGCGTTTCCCTTTTTTAATGTCTATGGAATCAAAATTTTTGGATACATCCGATACCCTGTCAGGATCCCCAACGGTAATTATGGTCGTGGCAATATCTTTCGGCAGGAGATTGAGATGGTAAATGCTTCCATCCTTGTTTAAGATGAGCTCAGAAGGAGGGATTTGCATAGGTTATTTAGAGCTTTAATATTTTGCTCGTATCGGTATTGTACAGGAAATTATACTTTAAAGAACCGCCTAAATAAACATCATTATCTCGAATACAAGAATAATAGCTGGTTTGCCCGTCCAAAATTTCTTTTCCCTTTTTTGTTAGTCTAACCGGGTTAAAAGCAGTAAACAGAGGCTTAAGTCGGGTAATAGCCCTTTCATACTGTGAATCTGCAAAACCTAAATTATCCTGATTTTGCAACACAGTGGTTAACAGGTCTTTTTTGGAGGCTGGCCTTTTATCTACGGCTAAACGTAGAATATTGTTTTCCATATTATTTAGGCCATTGGTAATGCTTGGAAAACGTTTTAAATGACTTTTAATGGCACTACCCAAATAATCGAACTGATAATCATCAAAATCGGTTAAGTTCTCCAGGCGCATGGGATTGTTGCTGCAATACAATTGCCAAACATAGTCCGCATATTCAATATCATCTTGCGTAAGCTCTTTTTTATTCTTGTACAAACTCAATACCTGCTCATCCGAAAGATCATTAAGGGAGAACATTTTATCGGATTCGTCTTCTTTCCCACTACAAACCAAGGAGATTTGCGCATATTTTCTATTTGCCAATAACCAACTGATGACCGCTAACATATTTACTTGACAAAATAAGTCGTACTCAAACCAGAGCACAATCTGATCTTGCTGCTTATGGTTACAAAGTGAACGATACTCTTTTAGTGTTTTTTCAATAAACCAAGATTTGGAAACCTTGTAATTCTTATGTAGAAACTCATAACGTGTTTTCCAAAAAGATTCGCTCCCCACAGTGGTCAAGGTCTTTCCCTCGCACAACATTTCGCGCCAAGTAATCACATCACCCTTAATATTTAAGGTGTTTAGGCGTTGGGTAAAACTGTCTCCGTTAGTAATATGCAGAAGGGAACTCATTTCCAATTGGTATTAGGTTCTTAATAGTTAAATGTAAGGTTTATGTTAAATAAATAAAAAAAATTAACACAAAAAGAACTACAATGGTCCGTATCAAAAAGAAAAACGTGGGCATTAACCGCCTACCCGCTTTACTTTAAATCCTTTTTCCTTTAAAAGTGTCATGATCTTATCCCTGTAATCACCTTGGATAATTATTTTATCGTCCTTAAAACTACCACCCACACTTAATGCTGTCTTTAGTTCCTTGGCCAATTTCTTAAAGTCGGCATCTGCGCCGGTATAGCCCTCTAAAATAGTAATCGGTTTTCCCTTTCGCTTTTCATATTTACAAATAATGGGGGCCTCCTGCATCCAAATAGTCTGTTTTGGCTCCGTATTTGGAATAGCCTCCGGCGTATGCTCTGGGAATAGGTTTTTTAATTGGTCCTTTAAGTCCATCCTTACTTTTTAATCAATCCTAGTTCAATCAAACGTTCGTGTAAAAATTCACCTGCCGTAATATCCTCAAATGCTTTAGGATGCTCCTCATCAATGCAGTTTTCCAAGCAATTTAAGGGCATCTCACTGATTGGGTGCATAAAGAAAGGCACGGAATACCTAGAGCTACCCCATAATTCTTTTGGAGGATTCACTACTTGGTGTATCGTGGATTTTAGTTTATTGTTGGATAGCCGAGACAACATATCGCCAACGTTGATCATCAATTGATCCGGCCTAGCAATGGCATCTATCCATTTCCCATGATGATTTTTAACCTGCAGCCCTTTTCCATGGGCTCCCATTAATAGGGTAATCAAATTAATATCTCCATGCGCGGCGGCACGTACCGCATTTTTTGGTTCGGAGGTTATGGGCGGATAGTGAATGGGACGTAAGATTGAATTTCCATTCGTTATAAATTCATCAAAATATGTTTCCTCCAATTCCAAGTGTAGGGCAAGTGCACGAAGGACATACCTAGCTGTCTTTTCTAACATCTTAAAGGTTTCCTTGCCTACTTCATTAAACTTTGGAAGTTCGGAGACGATTACATTATCCGGATATTCCTCTGATAATTTGGCATTATCCGTCACATACTGCCCAAAATGCCAAAATTCTTTTAAATCACCTTCTTTTCTTCCTTTTGCATGCTCTTTACCAAACGAGGTATAGCCACGTTGACCACCAATCCCGGGAATTTCATAACTATCCTTAACGGCTGCAGGAAGTTGGAAGAACTTCTTGATTTCATCATACAATTCGGTGACCAGGTCTTCTGATAAAAAATGACCGCTAAGCGCCACAAAACCTATGTCTTCAAAGGCTTTTCCTATCTCTTTAATAAACTTTTGCTTTCTTTCTGGGTCTCCTGATATATAATCCGACAAATCTACACTCGGTACAAGACTCATAATTTATTTTTTGTGTTTAGGTAAATTTACAAATTATTGCTTAGTTACAACGGTGTTATAATAATAATGAATGTCCCGTTTTTTGTTACATTTATACCGTAATAAAAAATACATCGCCATACACATGGAATACAACCAATTTCAGGTAGCAGACAATACGCAATTAATGCTTTACAAGGCTTTGCTAAGGCCAAGAATGATAGAGGAAAAAATGCTTATTCTTTTGCGTCAGGGCCGTATTTCCAAATGGTTTAGTGGGATTGGACAAGAGGCAATTTCAGTCGGAGTCACGAGCGCCATGCATGCCGATGAATATATCCTACCCATGCATAGGAATTTAGGCGTATTCACCACACGTAACATACCCTTACATCGGCTTTTTGCCCAATGGCAGGGCAAGGCAAGTGGTTTCACCAATGGTCGGGATAGAAGTTTCCACTTCGGTACGCAAGCATATAAGATCATAGGTATGATTTCCCATTTAGGCCCACAGTTAGGGGTAGCAGATGGTATCGCATTAGCTCATAAACTTAGGAACGAAAAACAGGTTACCGCCGTATTTACAGGAGAAGGGGCAACCAGTGAAGGTGATTTCCACGAAGCATTGAACGTAGCCGCTGTATGGGATTTACCCGTGCTTTTTTGTATTGAAAACAATGGATACGGACTTTCTACTCCTACGAACGAGCAGTTCAGTTGTGCAGATTTGGCAGATAAAGGCATTGGTTACGGGATGGAAGCTCACATTATAGATGGCAATAACGTCTTAGAGGTGTATACCAAGGTAGACGAACTGTGCAAGGATATTCGAAATAACCCACGGCCTGTCCTATTAGAGTTCAAAACGTTTCGAATGCGCGGTCATGAGGAAGCAAGTGGCACAAAGTATGTGCCAGAGGAAATGATGGAAACCTGGGCCGCCAAAGATCCATTGGAAAACTTTGAAGCACACCTGCTGTCCAAGGGCACCTTAACGGAAACGGAACGTGAAAACCTAAAACAAGAAATAAACACTGAAATAGAAGAAAACCTAAAAATTGCCTTTGATGAGGACGATGTTGTTTTTAATGAAAGTAAAGAGTTAGGTGATGTGTACTCAAAATTTGATTTTAAGCTAGTTGAACCTTCAATTCATAAAAAAAATATCAGACTTGTTGATGCTATTTCTGATGGACTCAGGGCGGCTATGGAGGAGTACGATACACTGGTTATCATGGGTCAAGATGTGGCAGAATATGGCGGTGTTTTTAAAATCACCGATGGTTTTGTAGACGCTTTTGGCAAGGGCCGTGTTCGGAATACGCCCATATGCGAATCTGCCATAGTTTCCGCCGCTATGGGCTTGTCCATCAACGGCATGAAGGCCGTTATGGAGATGCAATTTGCAGATTTTGCTTCTAGTGGATTCAACCCAATCGTTAATTATTTAGCCAAAAGCCACTACCGCTGGGGAGAAAAGGCCGATGTGGTTATTCGCATGCCCTGCGGGGGTGG
>CBDUKC010000252.1:0-4556 GCA_965367705.1 uncultured Maribacter sp.
CGCCATGTTCTGTTTTCTAAAATCGTATTCATTCTTCTTTTAAAATTTATCTAATAATTTATTAAGCTGTACCAAATCCGAGTGGGAGAAATCACAAAGTATTTCTTCTTCCTTTTCAAATAGCATGCCATCAATCTGGTTTAGGAACGTTAGTCCTTCATCTGTAATACTAATTTCTACTTTTCTTCTATTCTGTTCGCAAATAGTTCTACTGACATATTGTTTTAATATTAACTTGTCTACCAACCTCGTGGTATTACTCATTTTAGTAACCATTCTTTCATTAATGGTAGAGAGGTTCGCAGGTTTACCTTTTTGTCCTCTTAGTATTCGTAGCACATTGAATTGCTGAATAGAGATTTCAAAAGGTTTTAGCGTTAAAGTTACCTGCTCATTTATTTTGTTATGAACCAAGGATAAATGAATAATCGTCCGCTTTTTTAAAGGGATTTCTGTATTCGTTTTTATAGCTTGTTCAACATTCATGTAGTTACAATATTTGTATATACAAATGTAATTTTAATTTAGTAGAGATTCTAATGATTCACAATTAAATTTTTGTTAAATAGTGATTTATAGCCTGTGTTTTTTTTCGAAGTAAGACATATTTCTTTTGCCTTCGATGTAAAACTATTATATGCGGAGTTCCTCAGTATTTACAGGTGTACAATAATTTGGCGTTTTTTTAGATAAAAAACTATTTTTGAAATAGGATAGAGACTGGAATTGGTGAAAGTTCTTTAAACTAAAACACAACTACAAGGCCTCGGAAATAGTATAATTTTATAAAATCACTTATTTTTGATCTGTAACAATAATCGAATACCATTATGGCAGATTTATCACAGGAAGATTGGGCGACAAAATTAGGCGAGGACGACAATGCCTTTGTTCTTGATGTCCGCACGGAAGAAGAACTGGAAGAAGGTCACATACCGAACGCAAAGAATATCGATATTTATTTAGGTCAGGATTTTATCAATGAACTTGAAAAATTGGATAAGAACAAAAATTACTACGTGTATTGCAGGTCTGGAAATCGTAGTGGTCAAGCATGTGCTATTATGAACAGTATTGGTTTTGCAAATGCATATAATCTAACCGGAGGATTTATGAATTGGGAGGGCGAAATAGCAGAGTAACAACATAATATTTTTTATTTGAAGACCTGCTTTACAGCGGGTTTTCTATTTTTATAATATGAAAGAGGAGTTGTTGCACTATATCTGGAAGTATAAAAAGTACCCGGTTACTGCTATTAGGTCAACAAACGGTGCTGAGATTTCTGTGAAATCTTCCGGTACACATAATCAATTAAGTGGTCCGGATTTTTTCAATGCTAACCTTGTTATTGGTGAGCAGTTGTGGGCAGGAAATGTAGAAATTCACATAAAATCTTCAGATTGGTACGCACATAATCATGAAACAGATAGCAATTACGATAATGTTATACTTCATGTAGTATGGGAAGATGACGTTGCTATTTTTCGTTCCGATGGCACACAAATACCAACGCTGGAACTCAAGGGCTACATCAGTGATGAATTACTATCCAACTATCGAAAACTATTTCAGCACAAATCCGATACATTTATTAACTGTGGTGCTGATATTACCGCCATTTCTGCTTTTACGTTTGATAACTGGAAAAATCGCCTTTATTTTGAGCGTTTAGAACAAAAATCCGTTGTCGTTTTTGACCTGCTAAAAGCGTATAACAATGATTGGGAAAAGGTGCTTTTTGTTCTATTACTGAAAAATTTTGGTTCTAAGATTAATGGAGATTTCTTTTTTGAGTTGGGGCAATCTATAAATTTTTCCCTTGTAAGAAAATTACAAAACAAACCCTTAGAGCTGGAAGCTTTACTTTTTGGATTATCAGGTCTGTTGGAGGAGGAGACCGATACTTATCAAAAGGAATTACGCCTTACCTACGATTTTTTGACTCATAAATACCAATTAGAAAAACTGGGTTTCTTTAAAGTACAGTTCTTTAAACTTAGGCCATCCAATTTTCCAACCATACGACTTTCGCAGTTCGCCCAATTGTATTCATCTGCACATTCCTTATTTCAAAATATAATTCAAAATGAGGGGAGAGATCTGTATAAAATCTTCTCGTTAAGTACAAGTGAGTACTGGGAAACACATTATACTTTTGGTAAGATTTCGAAAAAAGCGCTGAAAAGAACTTCTAAAAAGTTCGTTGATCTTTTAATCATTAATACGGTATTACCTTTAAGATTTTGTTATTTAAAACAAAAAGGATCGGAAATTTCAGATGCGTTAATAACTCCTATTCTAAAGATTGCTGCGGAAAACAATAGTATTATTAAAAAATATCAAGATCTTGGCGTACTAGTAGATAATGGAAAAGATAGTCAGGCATTATTACAGCTTTACACTAACTACTGTACAAAAAACAGATGCTTACAATGCTCTGTAGGATCGGAATTATTAACTTTAAAGATTTAACTAAAGGGAATGAACGGTTTTTATGAACTATTGCATTATTTGCAGAAACGGGGTTTTGAGGTTTGTCGCAGAATTGCGGAACGCATGGGTATTAGAGCCAGAGTAGTACGTACCTCGTTTATTTATTTAACTTTTGTAACGTTGGGTTTTGGGTTTGCGCTATATCTTTTTTTGGCTTTTTGGCTAAAAATAAAAGATTTAGTGCATACAAAGAGAACCTCCGTATTTGATTTATAACCATGATTCAACTTTTTCGTTCTAAAATATATGTAGCATTACTTTTAGTGATAGTTGTGCTATTATTTGGTATTCTAGGCTATCGCTTTATATCTGACTATTCTTGGATAGACGCCCTATATATGACCATCATCACGGTTACCACGGTAGGTTTCTCCGAGGTAAGGCCAATGGGGCCGGAAGGTAAAATTTTTACAGTCTTGCTAATTCTTACTAGTGTTTTTACTGTTGGGTTCGCCATTTCAGTAGTAACCGAGTATATATTAAGTAGAAACTCATTACAAATTTTAAAAAAAAAGAGAGTGAAGAAAACTATAGATAGTTTGTCCGACCATGTAGTTGTATGTGGTTTTGGCAGAAATGGTATGCAAGCTTCCGAACGTCTAAAAGCTTATAAAAAGCCCTTTGTAATTATTGAAAGGGAAAAGGAAGTTATAGAAAGATATGACGATGAGGTATTATTTATAGAAGGGGATGCAAACGATGACGAAGTATTACTAAGTGCTGGTATAGACAGGGCACAATTCCTTCTTACCGCTCTACCAGACGATGCGGCTAACCTTTTTGTTGTTTTATCTGCAAGGCAATTGAACAAAAATTTATTTATTATCAGTAGGGCATCCCTCGTCAACTCACAAAAAAAATTACTCTTGGCTGGAGCAGATAAAGTCATAATGCCGGATAAAATTGGAGGGGACCATATGGCGTCCTTAGTTGTAATGCCAGATTTGATCACTTTTATGGATAAACTTTCCATGGAAGGGGAGCACACAACCAATTTAGAGGAAGTAGCTATTGAGGACTTTGCTGACCAAGTAGAATGCAATTCACTAAGGGATTTGGATTTGCGTCGAAAGACGGGCTGCACTATTATTGGCTATATTGCACCAGATGGGGAATACATAATTAATCCCGAGGCTGATTTGAAACTACAGCCAAAAAGTAAGGTTATTGTTTTGGGACGACCAGAACAAATCAAAAAACTGAATGAGATGTTTCACATCGTTTAAGAATCTTTTAGGTGTAAATTTGATTGCCTACATTATTTTTATGATATTGCCACGTAGTGATGAAAAAAACCAACTAAATTTAATTAGATACATGTTCCACATGAAAAAATTACTTTATTTCTTTTCTTTTCTTATTTGTTTTACCCTGTCCGCTCAGGAGTTAGAAGTTACTGGTAAGACTTATAATCCATCTTCAAATATAAATGACGGTGTCATAGATCTCAAAGTAAATGGAGGGACCGCTCCATACACGTTTAAGTGGAGTAATCAAAATACCCCATTAGCCTCTAATAAGGCCATGGGCCTTGTTGAGGGAGTCTCTTATAATGTTGTGGTAACAGATGCTACCGGAGATTCAGTAACCAAGGTTTTTACTGTTGAGACTGAGGCAATTACCGAGGTATTTAATGGAGCAATGACTCCAGCCGTAAGTGCGCTTGGTTCTGTTCTATTTTGGGATCCATTTGCTGCATTGGGTATATATGACCCCGTAGCGTATGCCGATTTAAAGCGTATTTCTATTCCAGGATGGTCTCCAGATGTGAAGAATAAATACACGCTCAAGAAATGGTTGAAATCCGACGGAGAAAAAATAAGAAAGGGCGACGCCATAGCTGTTATTTCTAGTGCTGAGGGTGCTGATCAGACCATTACTTCAAACGCGAGTGGTACTGTAAAACATCTGACTGCGGAGGGTCAGGTAATTTATGATTCTGATAATCAGGAAGATGTAATTGAGCAGGGTGCGCATTTCTTTGCAGAGGTAAAATATTCTGAACCTTTAGTAATGACACATCCAAATGGTGACCCTATAACCAAAGGCATTCCTTTTAT
>CBDUKC010000253.1:0-4543 GCA_965367705.1 uncultured Maribacter sp.
AATTGCTCCTGGAACAACGATTAGCGGACTAACAGTATGGTGAAAGAAGCCATAAAGCCCTAGGCCTGTAAAGCTGCCGTAAAGAAAGATAAAATGAATAATATATATGGATAAGGTACTTTGTCCTAATCGCAAGAGAGTTTTATGCGTTAAAAATGTTTTAAAGAGCATAAATAAGGCAAAAACTAGAAGGACATCCCCGAGCCTAATGAAGAGATAGTTGTTATAAAAAATAGCTTCAAATAACTGTATGCCAGTAACACTGGAGAATGCTAGAAAAGCATCGGAAGAATAAAAAATAAGTAATGAACCACTAATAGAACATATAGCCATGGCCATTGGATATAGTTGTTTACTATCCCTAAAGCGATAAAATAACACCGAGGCAAAACTACCGAAGGTGGCGTATCCAAACCATGGTATAATGGTGAATACAGAACCATTTGCTTTCGTAAAGTAATTCGCTAACCACTGGGGCAATAATTCAAAACTAATCGGTTTGTACCAAGGTTCAAATATGAATAAGGTAATAGTGGTTGTCACTAGAATAACAGGGAGCACCCACTTCTTTCGATTGGCCGTTAACATATAAATGGCGATAATCCCAAGGATGGATAAGCCTATACAATGTAGCACATCCACGAGATAAAAAGAACTGTATACCTCTCCCTTAAATAAACCGAATAGATTTATACGAAGTAGGTAACCAATGATCAGCAACTCAAAACCACGTTTAATTCCTTTTTTTACCCTTGGGTTGTCCCAGCCTTGTTCAGGTGCTTTTATTAAGAGATAGGTAAAGATAAAACCCGAAATAGTAAAGAATACCGGTGCAGTTATTCCTCTGAAGTATTTCCAAACACTAAAAAATAGGTTGGAATCATCACGAAAGGCATTGTCTAGCAGTCCATCTATAAAATGTCCTTGTAACATCATTAGGATGGCCCATGCGCGTATGGCATCCACAAAATAGAGGCGTGTATTTTTAGCGTTTATTTTAGACATTCTAAAGCTATATACTTCATTACGAGTACGTTTGGACGTTTCGCGCGCCAAAATTAGACAAAATACTGGCAACTCAATGGTTTTTGGGGTATTTTCGTAATCGAAAAAATGAACAAGATGTCATATATATTAGGATTTGCAGGTAGTAATTCATCAACTTCTATAAACTATAAATTGGTACGCTATACTGCCTCCTTGATAAACGAACAGGAACTACGTGTATTGGATATGGCTAATTATCCATTTCCCATGTATAGTGAGGACTACGAAAAGGAACATGGGTTTTCTAATTCCCTGGTGGAGTTTAAAGAAGAAATTAAAAAGGCTTCTGGAATTATTTTATCTGTAAACGAGCACAACAGCAATCCATCCGCTTATTTTAAAAATATCATCGATTGGCTTTCTAGAGTGGATAAGGACTTTATAAGAGAACAAAAGCTCTTTTTAATGGCAACATCAGGCGGAAAAAGAGGTGCTCAGAGCTCCTTAGCGGTGACTGAAAAGGTGCTCCTTCGTTTTGGTGCCGAGATCAGCGGTACATTTTCGCTGCCTGGTTTTTATGATAATTTTGATTTAGAAAAAGGGATTTTAGACACACAATTGGCAGCTGAACATTCAGAAAAGTTAGGGGCATTCCTAGATTCAATCCGTTAGTTCTTGAGAAAGACAATTCGTTTTACCGTTTCTGATATCCCAAATTTCAAAGCGAATCTTTTGGAGTGGTCGCGCCAGTTTGACGAGGTAGCTTGGTTGGACAGTAATGGGCATGAAAATCCACACAAGTCCTTTGACGCCCTGATGGCTGTAGATGGTTTAACGGCAATTTCTACTGATGCCCATAACGGATTTGCTGATTTAGCAGAATATCAGGCCCAAGTAAAAGATTGGATTTTTGGTTACTTAAGCTATGATCTTAAAAATGATACCGAGCACTTATCCTCTAAAAATTTTGATGGCTTGGAATTTCCGGAGCTTTATTTTTTTCAACCTAAAAAAATCATTGGTATTCAAGGGAATGAAGTTCAATTCAGCTACTTGAATATGGTAGATGATGAAATTCAAGTCGATTTTGAAGAACTATCTAACGGAATAACACAGACGAAGTTGAACACGGCTTCCATTGGCGATGTTCATATTAAAATGCGAATCTTTAAGGATGAGTATTTCTCTAAGGTCAACCAGATGTTACAGCATATTCACAAGGGTGATATTTATGAGGCAAATTTCTGTCAGGAATTCTATGTCGAAGATTTGCAGCTAGATGCTTTGCACACTTACAAAAAACTAAACGCTATATCCAAATCACCTTTTGCCAGTTATCTAAAATTATTCGATAAGTCTTTGATGTGCGCCAGTCCTGAACGCTATTTAAAAAAAACGGGCGCAAAAGTAATTTCTCAACCTATAAAAGGTACAGCGCCACGTTCTAAAAACGCGGTCGCGGATGAGCAAAATAGCAAGGATTTGCAAAGCGATGAAAAAGAACGCTCAGAGAATATCATGATTGTGGACTTGGTACGTAACGATCTTTCCAAGAGTGCATTAAAAGGAAGTGTTGTGGTAGAAGAACTATGTAAGGTTTACTCTTTTAACCAAGTACATCAAATGATTTCTACGATATCGGCGACTGTGCCAGATAATACCGACCCAATTCGGTTGCTCAGAGAAACCTTTCCCATGGGCAGCATGACAGGTGCGCCCAAAGTCTCCGCTATGAAAATAATAGAGGAGTTGGAATCTTTTAAACGCGGAGTGTATAGTGGTGCTGTAGGGTACTTTACCCCTGAAGGCAATTTCGATTTTAATGTGGTCATTCGAAGTATTCTCTACAATGAAACCAAAAAATATGTGTCCTATGCCGTCGGTAGTGCCATTACGGCCAAGTCGGTTCCCGAAAAGGAATATCAAGAATGCTTGTTAAAGGCCAAAGCCATGCGGCAGGTGTTGGAGGAGTAGGGAGGTTTTAAATACAAGTATCAAGTTCAAGTGCAAGTACCAAGTTCAAGTTCAAGAGTCAAAAAGCGACCAACTCAAAAACAGATTACTTCGTCGCAGTCGCTACTTATCCATTTTGGAAAATAAACGTCGCTCCTCGTAATGACATCCTGCGTTTTGAAACATGAACCAGTATTCCCTTACAAACATGAAACTACAGAAACCTGAAACTATTTTAAACTTCAAGTGTCAAGATTAATCACCGAACATACTACCCACTAACATCTAAAATCTCACATCTAACCTAACCAAATCCTTATCTTTACCAAATGCTCACTGAGTTTAAAGCACATATAGACCTCAATTTCCCTTTGCTGTTGAAGGACAGACTATTAGTCGCCTGTAGTGGAGGTCTGGACAGTGTGGTATTAAGTCATCTTTGTCATAGTGCTGGGCTGGATATAGCACTAGCACACTGTAATTTTAGATTACGTGGGGCGGAAAGTGATAGCGATGAGGCTTTTGTAAAAGAAATGGCCCAACAACTGGGTATAGATTTTTTCGTTACTCATTTTGATACCCTTGGTTATGTAAACCAACATAGGATGTCCGTTCAGATGGCCGCACGTGAATTGCGTTATACGTGGTTCGATGGACTATTAAAAAACAAGGGGTTTGCTAAAGTGCTCACGGCACATCATCTCGATGATGCTTTGGAGACTTTTTTAATCAACCTTTCCAGGGGAACAGGAATAGATGGACTCACAGGAATACCAGAACAAACAGAAACTATTGCACGTCCTCTTTTGAAGTTCTCAAGAGAAGAACTGTTAGACTATGCAAAAGCAAACCAACTCATTTGGCGAGAAGACGCTAGTAACACAGATACGAAGTATTTACGAAATAAAATTCGTGCTGAGGTAGTTACACTATTAAAGGAGTTGCATCCCAACTTTTTGGATAATTTTAATGTAACGACGGAGTACTTACGTCAGACTTCTGCCATTGCTGCAACTCAAATAAAACAACAAAAAACCGCGTTGTTTGAACAAGAAAACGGCTGTTTTAAAATAGCCATAAAAGCGCTACGACAGTTAGTTCCATTAGAAGGGTATTTATACGCGCTATTTCAAGCTTATGGTTTTACGGAATGGGAAAATTTGCAGGATTTATTGGATGCCATGAGCGGAAAATATATCGAATCTAAAACCCACAAGTTGTTGAAGGATAGGGATTATTTATGGCTTTCGCCCTTGAATTTACGTGAGAGCGAAACTGACAATTACAGGATATCCAAAGAGGATAAAAGAATCAGCCAACCTATTTCCTTAGCGTTTTTAGATGTGGTCGAAAGAAATGAGAATACTTCTACTATAATTTATGTTGATAAAAATGCGTTAAAGTATCCGTTAGAGGTAAGGAAATGGAAGAAAGGCGACTATTTTTATCCCTTGGGTTTTAAAGGGAAAAAGAAGTTGGCAAAGTACTTTAAAGATGAGAAAGTTCCTGTAGCCCTTAAAGACAAACAGTGGTTATTGTGTTCGGGTAAAGATATAGTATGGATTATTGGAAAAAGGGCCGATGAACGCTTTAAGGTTACATC
>CBDUKC010000254.1:0-4377 GCA_965367705.1 uncultured Maribacter sp.
GGAGTCATGATTCAATTTTTAAAAACATATGAAACAATATTTGCGCCCATTTTTAATGCTTGTTGTCTGACTTCCTCTGGATCGTTATGTACAGTGGGGTCTTCCCAGCCATCCCCTAAATCAGACTCAAAAGTAAATAGTAAAACCAGTCGCTGCTCGTAAATGATACCTAGAGCTTGGGGGCGTTGTCCATCATGTTCATGTATTTTGGGCACTCCTTTTGGAAAGTCATATTCTTGTGAAAAAATGGGATGATTTGCACCTATTTCTTCCAAAGGTGTATTTGGGAAGAGTAAGGCCAACTGTTTGGTAATATAGGGTTTCATTCCGTAATTATCATCTATGTGTAAAAACCCTCCTGAAATTAAATATGTTCTAAGGTTTTCTAACTCCTCAGGTGAGAAAACTACGTTACCATGCCCTGTCATGTGTAAAAATGGATATTGAAAAATGGCGCTGCTACCTACTTCGATAGTACTGGGTTTATCATTTAGACGTGTGCCAATATTTGTATTGCAAAATCGAATTAGATTAGGTAGGGCCGTTGGGTTTGCATACCAATCTCCGCCACCGTTATATTTTAAGATTGCCACATCTTGTGCCCTGACATTCGAAATAAAAAGAAATGTGTAAAAGAGAATTATAACCGTAAACTTATTCATAGTGTAAAGTGTCTCAAGAAATCAAATTTACATAATATCATAATTAAAACTTCCTTAGAAATAGTATTGTTTGTGCATCGTGTTTTAGAATTTAAGCTAACCTTAGGTGGTTTCTTTACTTTTTAGCAAATGAAGAAATTTGATGCAATAACTCCATGTATAAAGGTAAACCTGATTTTTTGTTGTCTCAAGTTTTACTGGTGTACAGCGTTATCCGTTGTTAGTCAGTGCAACCGTAGTACAGGCAACAAGAGCAGCAGTTTCTGTTCGTAACCTAGTTTTTCCCATGGAAACCGGTGCGTAGCCTTTATTCATTGCTTTTTTTATTTCTTCGATGGTGAAATCCCCTTCCGGACCTATCAATATGGTAATAGGTTTGTCTGGTGCAATAACGCGCTTTAACTCATAGCGTTCCGTATTCTCACAGTGCGCGATGAATAAGATTCCTTTTGCTTCTTGTTCCAAAAAATCAGTTAAGCTCGTCAGTGGATTTAGCTTGGGTAGGTATGCTTGAAACGATTGTTTCATAGCCGATTGGATTACTTTTTCATAGCGTTCCGGTTTTATGGTCTTTCTCTCGGACCGTTCACAGAGAATGGGAGTTATTTCATGTACCCCAATTTCTGTTGCTTTTTCCAAAAACCACTCGAACCTGTCGTTCATTTTTGTGGGAGCAACAACCATATGAAGGATATGTTTTGTTGGGTGTATTTTTTTGGTTCGGGTTATTTCGACTGCACAGGCTTTGGGGTTATTGTTAGTAATCGCTGCAAACAGGAAAAGTCCACGTCCGTTGGTAATCTGTAGTTGGTCTCCAACTTTTCTTCTTAATACTTTGACAATATGTTTACTTTCAAAAGCATCAAAAGTAAATTGTTTCGATTCTTCTTCTAATTGTGGGTTGTAAAATAGCTGCATAGTATGGTTTTAAATGCTATATCTCGCCTTTGCAGTAACATCCTGTTGCGCAAAGAGCCCTTTTTTTAATTTTAGGTATCCTACAATACCGATCATAGCTGCATTATCTGTACAGTATTCGAATTTTGGGATGTGTACCTTCCATCCTAAGTCTTTTTCTGCATCCAATAAGGCTTTTCTAATTCCTGAGTTGGCAGATACGCCTCCGCCAATGGCAATATTTTTAATTCCTGTTTGCTTAACGGCTTTTTTTAGCTTCCGCATTAAAATAGTAACAATAGTGTATTGGATGGAAGCACAAATATCAGTAAGGTTTTCAGAGATGAAATTTGGATTTTCCTTCGTATTTCTTTGGACGAAATAGAGAATGCTGGTCTTTAATCCGCTAAAACTGAAATTCAACTCCTTAACCTGCGGTATCGGAAAATCAAAAGCATGTGGATTTCCTGTTGCGGCATAGGTGTCAACCAAAGGACCGCCGGGATATGGTAATCCCAAGATTTTTGCACTCTTATCAAACGCTTCTCCGACGGCATCGTCTAGGGTTTGCCCCAGAATTTCCATATCAAAATAATCGTCCACTTTTAGGATTTGAGTATGACCTCCGCTTATGGTTAAGGCTAAGAATGGAAATCTTGGGGGCAACATATGCTTATCCGTGATAAAATGCGCTAAAATGTGCGCTTGCATGTGATTTACTTCGATTAGGGGTATGCCTAAACCAAGGGCTAGGGACTTTGCAAAGGAGGTGCCTACTAAAAGTGATCCCATAAGTCCGGGTCCACGCGTAAATGCTATGGCTGATAACTGTTTTTTATCGATATTTGCCTTAGCCAAAGCTTGATCAACTACGGGAACAATATTTTGCTGATGTGCGCGGGAGGCAAGCTCCGGTACAACACCTCCATATTCTTCATGTATTTTTTGACTGGCCACTATATTACTTAGTACCGTAGTGTTCCTAAGAATAGCAGCAGAAGTGTCGTCACATGACGATTCTATGGCGAGGATGTAATTAGTTTCGTTTTCCAACTGGTTTGGAATAAAAATTGAATGACAAAGGTAAAACATAAAGCCCTATCAAAAAATTAAGGAAAATACTGATCAGAACAATCTTGGTTCTGGTATTACTGTGTGTTTTAGGAACCATGGTACTTTCCTTGCCGGCTGTTCAGACTAAATTGGCCAAATATGCCACAACGACAATTAATAAAGAATTTGGAACAAATATTAATATTGATAAATTACGATTTTCTCTAATTTCTTGGGATACGTCCTTAAAGGGAATATACATAGAGGACTATAAAAAAGACACGTTGTTCTATGTAGATGAACTCAAAACTTCTGTATTAAGTCTCGGGAATTTGGTTCAAGGAAAACTTGAATTCGGTGATATTAAAATTAACAGACTTCACTTTAAACTTAAGACCTACGCTGGAGAAAGAACTACGAATATTAATGTTTTTGTAGATAAGCTCGATGATAAAAAACCAAGGGAGCCGGGAACCCCTCCATTTTTATTTTCTTCCTCTTTTGTAGATATTAACAACAGTAAGTTCCAATACATAGATGAGAACCTGGAAAATTCAAATGCACTTTCCTTTGATAGTTTAAATATTGAGGGTAATCAGTTTAAAATAGTAGGACCTGAAGTCTCAACGGATATACGTGACATGTCATTTTTTAGCACACGGGGTATTTACGTTCAACAAATGGCTACGAATTTTAAGTATACGAGGGAGCAAATGCGCTTTGATTCGTTAGAAATCAAGACTCCTTTATCCGAACTTAAGGGGAATTTAGTTTTTAACTACGATCGTGAAGATTTTGTTGATTTTCTTAATAAAGTGAAGCTACAGGCCAGTTTTGAAGAATCTACCGTGGCTTTTGATGAGATAAATCTCCTGTACAACGAATTTGGTCAAGGCAAACAGGCAACCTTTAGCGCAAACCTTAGCGGGGTACTCAATGATTTAAATACTGACGATTTATTTCTTTTTTCCGACAATACCGGAATACGGGGTGACTTTAATTTTAAAAATCTTTTTAATAAACAAAAGCCTTTCGCTTTAGATGCGAAGATGAAAAATGTTACCAGTAACTATTATCAATTAAATGCCCTATTACCCAATCTCATTGGTAATTCTCTACCATCTTCATTTAGTAAACTAGGACAATTCACCATTAGGGGCGATGCTTTAATCACGAACTCATCCATAGATGCCAAGGTGAATTTAAATACTGCGGTGGGTAGCAGTTATACGGATATCGTACTAACAAATTTTAATAATATCGATAATGCCACCTACAAAGGTTTTGTGTCTTTAATAGATTTTAACTTAGGGGATTTTGTGGGAAGTTCTGCATTGGGAAAAACGACCTTAGACTTTAACGTAGAGGGAAAAGGTTTCGTAAAAGAAAAACTGAATACCGAGGTAATAGGGCAGGTCTATTCTATTGATTTTAATGGGTATACCTATAAAGATTTGCAGGTTTCCGGAGTTTTAAAAGATGAGCTATTCGATGGCTCCTTGGTTAGCAATGATAGAAACGTAAGATTTGATTTTAAGGGGTTGGCGGATTTTGGAAAAGAGCGTAACAATTTTAATTTTAAAGCTAATGTTGCTTACGCAGACCTCAAGACCCTGAATTTCATTAAGGATAGCGTTTCTATTTTTAAAGGCAACGTAGCAATGGATATTACTGGGACCACGCTCGATAACATCGTGGGCGATATTAACTTTACAAGTACTAATTATGAAAACGTAAATGATACCTATTATTTTGACGATTTTAC
>CBDUKC010000255.1:0-4368 GCA_965367705.1 uncultured Maribacter sp.
CTCCCGCAACCAAATATTCCTAAAACTTACCCTGCTATTATCTTGATGATCTTGAAGCATTAATGGCCCTTTGCCATGAGCTGGATTTTTAGGCCATCCTATATACGGTGTCGTTCCTTTAAGCTCTACATGGTCTTGTACCAAAACACCGTTATGCATTACCGTCATAGTTCCCGATTTAATTTTTTCACCAGCAGCATTAAACTCTGGTGATCTATAAACGATGTCGTACGTGTTCCATTCCCCTGAAGGGACCGATGCCATAGCTAATGGTATATGTTGTTTGTAAATAGAACCAACTTGTCCATTTACATAGGTTGGATTATCGTTGTTGTCCAATATTTGTACTTCATACATTCCGTTTAAAAAAACTCCGCTATTAGCTCTGTTTTGCCCATCTCGTTGCACATCGGCGGGTGAACTCCACTCAACATGGAGTTGCACATCTCCAAATTGCTGCTTGGTTTGAATGTTGCCCGTTTTGTCCTTTACAGTCATACTACCATCTTTATTAAGATGCCATTTGGCCGCTGTACTATCCTGCGCGTGCATCCAACCCTCTAAGGAAGTACCATCGAACAAGACAATAGCATCGCTAGGAGCAGAACCGTTCACGCTTGGCGCAACGACTGGCACTTGAGGCTCATAGAATTCGGTTTCTTCAGGTTTTGTAGGTTCAACCCCGGTATATTCTTCATGGAGAATAACACTAGGGCTAGCAGGTAGTTTTTCTGTATTTACTTCTGGTTTAACCACTTCATTACAAGCAGTTATGCTAAAGACCAAAACGGCCATTACTACTCTATACATACTACAGTTCCTTAATTTTAATATTACGAAAAGAAACGACATCTCCATGATCCTGTAACGCTATTTTACCTGTTTTATACTTTCCGAATCCATCCCAACCATCAAACTTGGAACCTTTCAACAAAGTTTCCAGTGCTTCTCCGTTAACGGGAAATCTAGCTACCTCAACACCGTTCAATACCGAAGTGCCTTCGTTAGTGTTATGATTAATAGTAATTACTGCAGTATTCCATTCTCCAACTGGTTTTGTAACATCGCTTGGCGGAGGGACCAAATCATACAACGCACCGGCTTGGCGATTAGGTCCGTTTTTTGCATCAGGATGCTTATCGTTATCTAATAATTGAATTTCCAAACCTGTTTGGTAAGGTTCGCCGTACTTATCATCTTCACTAACACCCCACATAATTCCACTGTTACCCGTGTCGGAAATCTTCCATTCCAAAGACAATTGAAAATTAGTGTAGTCGTTTTTTGTAACGATGTTGAAGGATGCTCTCCCTCCATCTGGTTTCTTTCGATCTTCGGCTGTTGGTGGCGTAAAAACAATTTCATCCCCTTCACTTGTCCAAAACTTAGGTAGCGCACCCCCCTTAAATGCTTGCCAGTGATCTATGGTCAATGCAGTCCAGTCATTTTCAGCAACTACTTCTGTCGCTTCTTCTGCCATTTCGGTTGCTTCAGCTGTGGATGTTTTCTTTGGACTCTCTTTGCAACTAAATGCTAGCATTGCTACTACCGTTAACATGATTGTTCTCTTCATTATTCTTGTTTTGGGACTACTTCGATAAATAGTCGGGTTTATAATTAATATGCTTTTAAAAAAATGGTTTGTGCCAGTATAAAAATAGTACCTTTTTTAACGCTTTTATATGTTACTCAAGCTAAGAGACTTCTTAAAGATTAAATTCCTAATATTTTCTTCAACACATCCTTATCAATTTCTGCACCTGCAAAATCATCAAAGGTTTTTTCAGTAGCTTCTATAATATGATCCTTGATAAAAATTGCGCCTTCACGGGCTCCTTGCTCCGGACTCTTAATACAGCATTCCCATTCCATTACGGCCCATACGTCACAACCATACTGCGTCAACTTAGAAAAAATGGTCTTAAAATCTATCTGGCCATCGCCCAGCGAACGGTACCGTCCTGCCCTATCGCCCCAATCATTATATCCACCAAACGAACCTTTTTTTCCAGTTGGGTTAAATTCGGAATCCTTAACGTGAAAGGATTTTATAAACTCATGATAATGATCTATATAAGCAATGTAATCTAATTGCTGTAACACAAAATGACTTGGGTCGTACAAAATATTCACTCTTTTATGATTTCCTGTCGCTTTTAAAAAACGTTCAAAGGTATCACCGTCATGAAGGTCTTCTCCTGGATGAATTTCATAACAAACATCAACGCCTTCTTTATCAAAATGGTTCAATATGGGTAACCAACGCTTCGCCAGTTCTTCAAAGCCCATTTCTACCAATCCAGCAGGACGCTGAGGCCAAGGATGCATTGTATGCCATAACAATGCGCCAGAAAATGTGGCGTGGGCCGAAATACCCAGCCTTCTACTTGCTGTTGCAGCTTTTTTAACCGTTTCAACGGCCCACTCCGTTCTTGCCTTTGGATTATTCTTTACTTTATCGGGCGCAAAATTATCGAACATTAAGTCATAAGCGGGGTTTACAGCTACAAGCTGTCCTTGCAAATGCGTGGAAAGTTCTGTAATCTCCAGCCCATAAGAATTAACCTTTCCCTTAAGCTCATCACAATACGTTTGACTTTCAGCGGCCTTATCCAAATCAATTAAAAAATGCTCCCATGTAGGAATCTGAATACCTTTATAGCCCAAATCGGATGCCCATTTACACATCCCATCCAACGAATTGAAAGGTGCCTTACTATCTACAAACTGAGCTAAAAATACAGCGGGTCCTTTTATTGTCCTCATGTTATTACGTTACTTGAAGTTATTATACAACTTATGAATTTAAGAATTTAAGACTATATTTAGGGATAAAAAAAGATTCCAAAACCTCCCAAACTAGCTGGGTTATAAATATAGGGAATACCATAACAAAACCACAAAAAATATAAAATGAATCAAAACGAAAAATATGATGCCATTGTTGTGGGCACAGGTATCAGTGGTGGCTGGGCGGCTAAAGAGCTGTGCGAAAAAGGACTTAAAACATTGGTTTTGGAACGCGGTAGAATGGTCAAACATATTGAGGATTACCCCACCATGAACGATGATCCTTGGGACCAATCACTGAAAGGGGAACTATCTATTGAAGAAAAGAAACAACAACATGTACAAACAAGGGTAGGATGGGCACCCAAAGCAGATAATACGCATTTTTTTGTCAACGATTTGGACCATCCGTATGTAGAAAAAAAACGGTTTGATTGGATTCGAGGCTACCAAGTGGGCGGACGTTCACTTACTTGGGGCAGACAAAGCTATAGGTGGAGCAACATAGATTTTGAGGCGAATAAAAAAGAGGGCGTAGGAGTGGATTGGCCCGTACGCTACGAAGACATTTCCCCCTGGTATGATAAAGTGGAAGAATATATTGGCGTAAGTGGGCAAAATTTGGGATTAAAACAACTTCCGGATGGTAAATTTCAACCACCCATGGCTCTCAATTGCGTAGAGGAAGATTTTAAAACCAAGACTGCTGAGAACTTTGATGACGGGAGATTAATAACCATAGGGCGCGCTGCCCACATTACGGACCCTGATGCTTCTTTTGAAGGCCGCGGTGTTTGTCAAAACAGAAACAGATGCTCAAGAGGCTGCCCTTTTGGCGGCTATTTCAGTAGTAACTCGGTCACATTACCTGCTGCGGAACGCACTGGAAATATGACGCTTAGACCAAACTCCATCGTACACGAAATCATGTATGATGACAAAACCAAACAAGCAACAGGAGTTCGTGTTATAGATGCCGAGACAAACGAAAAAATAGAATTCAAAGCGAAGGTAATTTTCCTTTGTGCGTCAGCGATGGCATCCGTGGGAATCTTGTTACAATCCAAATCCGAGCGTTTTCCGAACGGAATGGGTAATGATTCCGATGCGCTGGGACGCGGCATTATGGACCATCATTACAAACTGGGCGCAACAGCAAAAGTAGAGGGTTACTTAAATAAATACTACAAAGGCCGAAGGGCCAACGGTTTTTATATCCCAAGATTTGTGAATATTGACGAAAAAACAACGCGCAAAGGTTATTTACGAGGCTTTGGATACCAAGGCACCGCTAGCCGTCAAGACTGGTCCCAATCGGTTGCTGAAATGGGCTATGGTAAAGAATTAAAAGATGAAATTCTTAAACCGGGGTCCTGGCAAATTGGCGTAACCGGTTTTGGAGAGTTCTTACCCTATGATGATAACAGGGTTCTCCTTAGCGAAACGGAAAAAGACAAATGGGGGTTGCCCCAACTGGAGTTCGATGTAGAGTTTAAGGAGAATGAATACAATATGCGAAAAGACATTAAAGCTGAAATTGTTTCTATGTTTAAAGCTGCCGGTTTTAAAGATGTACAA
>CBDUKC010000256.1:0-4362 GCA_965367705.1 uncultured Maribacter sp.
TATCTATGCTTTTCCAAAGGAGTACCGCCGTAGATTAGAGCATCCTCTTTTTGATTGGTGCCTAGTTTGTGATAGTATACTTTATGTTGGTCCGTTTTTGCGGAGAGCTCACTACCTTCTGGTTTATCATAACTGGAATAATAGAAACCTTCGTTTCCTTTCCAAGAGAGACCGCTGAATTTTATATCTACGAGTGTATCGGCTATAATTTCTTTAGATGCTGTTTCCATCACAATGGCCTTACGCCAATCGCTACCGCCCTCTGAAATCAAATATGCAGCTAAAGAGCCGTCCTTTGTAAAACTGAGTCCAGCAAGGGAAGTGGTCCCGTCTCCAGAAAAGGTATTTGGGTCTAGAAACACTTCGGCTTCTGCATCACCCTTTTTGCGGTAGACCACATATTGGTTCTGTAGGCCATCGTTCTTATAAAAATAAGTATAATCGCCTCTCTTAAAAGGGGAACCCAATTTTTCGTAGTTCCACAATTTTTCTAAGCGATTTTTAAGGTCCTTCCGAAAAGGAATATTCTCTAAATAGCCAAAGGTAGTTTTGTTTTGTTCCGCTACCCAAGATTCGGTTTCGCTACTTCGATCGTCTTCTAGCCAGCGATAGGGGTCTGGCACATCGGTTCCAAAATAAGTAGTAACGGTATCGACTTTTGCGGTTGTGGGATAGTTCACGGTTATAATTTCTCTTTTGGTTTCTGTTTGGCACGCAGCAAACGTAAGAATGGTTACTAAGCCTAAAATTGATTGTTTCATGGTGGTAAATACGTTTGTTTGGATAAAATTACCATAAAAAAACCTCCAAAACGGTACTGTTTTGAAGGTTTTAACATTCTGTGCGGGCTTGGGTTAAACGAGGTTGTTCGCTACCAAGTACTCTGCAATCTGTACGGCATTCGTTGCGGCGCCTTTTCGCAGGTTGTCTGCAACAATCCACATATTCAAGGTGTTTCGTTGGGTTTCATCTCTTCGAATGCGCCCAACAAATACCTCATCTTTGTCATGCGCATAAATAGGCATGGGATAGGTATTGGTATCCGGATTGTCCTGTACGGTTACTCCAGGGGCATCGTTTAAGATACGGCGGACTTCGTTCAATTCAAAATCGTTTAGAAATTCTACGTTTACAGATTCTGAATGTCCTCCAGAGGTTGGTATACGAACCGCTGTGGCTGAAATAGAAAAGGAACGATCATCCAATATCTTTTGTGGTTCCCGAGCTAGTTTCATTTCCTCTTTGGTGTATCCATTTTCTAGAAACACATCGCAATGTGGCAAGGCATTTCGTCCTATAGGATAAGGATAGGCCATTTCACCTTTTATTCCTGCTATTTCATTTTCTAATTGTTGTACCGCTTTCACACCTGTACCAGATACGGATTGGTAGGTGGAGATAACCACACGTTTCATTTTATATTTCTTGTGCAAGGGCGCCAAGGCCATAACAAGTTGAATCGTGGAACAGTTAGGGTTCGCAATGATTTTGTCCGAAGCGGTAAGCTCGTTTGCATTAATTTCAGGCACCACTAATTTTTTAGTAGGATCCATGCGCCATGCAGATGAATTGTCTATTACAGTGCTGCCTACTTCTGCAAATTTGGGTGCCCATTCCAAGGAAGTGTCCCCTCCGGCCGAAAAAATAGCAATTTGTGGTTTTTGCGCAACGGCATCTGCCAAGCCTATAATCGTATATTCTTGATTTTTATACGCAAGTTTTTTGCCTACCGATCGTTCCGAAGCCACTAATAAGAGTTCGGTTATCGGGAAATTACGCTCCGCCAAAACCTTTAGCATTACTTCTCCTACCATGCCTGTGGCACCTACTACTGCTACTTTCATTTGTTGCGTATTAATATTGAGGGACAAAAATAGTAAATAGCCATGGGGGTGGCATTAAAACTATCAAGAAAATTAAAAATGTAACAATTTGTTTTTTTTTAAACAATAATCAGATTAACATTGGTGAAAGATGGCAATATTCCACACCAGGTACCACGAAACATGCTTCACTGATGAAGGTAGTATCAAAAAAGAACCGTTACTAGTGTTAGCGAAACAACGAGTAACGGTTTTAAAATTATACTGCTAGTGCAGCGGTATGTCCTAGATTGTTCTAGGAAATATGTTGATGCTTATTTTTTCAACGAATCTCTTATCTCCATAAGTAATTCTTCGGCTGTTGGTCCTGCTGGTGCAGCTGGAGCTTCTTCAACAGGTGCTTTTGTTTTATTGTAAGCTTTAACGATCATGAATAATACAAATCCAACAATAATTAAGTTGATGATTGCATTTACCCATTTACCGTACATAATGGCATTTTCTGGTTTGGAAACGGCACCGTCAGCTGCTATAACAGCTTCGCTTAAAATTACCTTCATATCTGCAAAATCTACTCCTCCTGCAAAATGACCAATGATAGGCATCATAATATCCGATACGAAACCGCTTACAACTAATCCTACAGCACCCGCTAAGATAACAGCGACTGCGAGGTCAATGACATTCCCTGTCATTATAAAATTCTTGAATTCTTTTAACATGATTTAGTGTTTTTAATAATGGTTAATATTAAGGGTGCAATGTACTAAAAAAAACAGTTCTTAATAAAATGTTAATTAGTAATTACGACAGTATACTGCGTTTTACACGTTGTGATATCCCAGTTATAAGTTCGTATGAGATGGTATTCGCAGTTTCGGCAAACGCTTGTGCCGATAATTCCGGACCAAAAATGGTTACCTCATCTCCTTCCTTGCAGTCAATCCCGGTAACATCGATCATGATCATATCCATACACACATTACCAATAATTGGCGCTTTTTTCCCATGAACACTTACAAAGGTCTTGCCATGGCCATACTGTCTCCCAATACCGTCTGCATGACCCAAAGGCAATGTTGCGGAAACCCGGGTAATTTCAGCTATAAACCCCCTATTGTACCCTACGCTTTCGTTTGGTTTTAGTTGGTGTATTTGTGATATGATTGTTTTTAAGCTGGCCACAGGTTTTAGTTCCTTGTCTGTTTTGGCCTCGTTCCCGTAGCCGTAGAGCCCAATACCGCTCCGTACCATATCATATTGGGATTCTGGGTAATTGATGATTCCAGAGGTATTCAATAAATGGCGAAACGTCTGGTAATCGAGAAGGGAATCCAATTGTTCCGAAATAGTATGGAACAGTTTAATTTGTTTTGTTGTAAACTCTTTTTCTGAATGGTCCTCTGAAGCTGCCAAATGCGAAAATAAGGATAGCGCTTTAATCTGCTTAGAACCGTTTAATTTGGTTGCTATTTGTGTTACATCTGCTATTCCGAATCCAAGCCTATTAAGGCCTGTATTAAACTTAAGATGTACGGGATATTGGTTCTGGCCATGCTTTTTTGCAGTCTTTAAAAATCCATCCAAGATATGCATGGAGTAAATACTAGGTTCAAGACAGCGTTCTATAATGGTATCAAAACTCACTTCTTGTGGATGCAATACGAGAATAGGCTTAGTTATACCTGCGTCCCTTAGAGCGACACCTTCGTTTGTATAAGCTACTGCAAAGTAGTCGGTTCCCAGTTCCTGAAGTTTATTCGCAATCACTTGTGCATCGCTTCCGTACGCAAAAGCCTTTACTACCGACAAGAATTTTGTTTCTGGTCGTAATTTTGAGCGTAAATAATGGTAATTGTGGGCCAAGGCCTTTAAGTCCAGTTCTAGGACGGTCTCTTTTACCTTAGCCATTAGAGCTTTTATTTTTATTTTCTATCTCTTCTGAGGTCACATCCATTGTTTTGACCCGTTCCTTTAGCATCGCTTTATAAAATGCACCTCTGCTTAGGGGTTCATAGACTTCTGTTTCCCCAAGCATGACCAGTTTGTCGTTGTTGGATTTTCTAAAACTGTAATTTGCTAAGTTTCCGGTTCGGGTGCAAATGGCATGCACCTTAGTAACATATTCTGCAGTGGCCATGAGTGCAGGCATAGGGCCAAAGGGGTTTCCCTTGAAATCCATATCTAAACCAGCAACAATAACACGGATACCCTTATTCGCCAAATCGTTACAAACGGTTATAATTTCGTCATCAAAAAACTGGGCCTCATCTATCCCTATAACGTCACATGTATCTGCCAAGATTCGGATATTTGCCGCTGCGGGAACTGGTGTAGAACGTATTTCATTTGCATCATGGGATACGACCATTTCATCATCATAGCGTGTATCCACCATTGGTTTAAAGATTTCGGTCTTTAATTTTGCGAACTGGGCTCGCTTTAGACGACGAATTAGTTCCTCGGTCTTACCTGAAAACATAGATCCGGCAATTACTTCTATCCACCCGAACTGTTCTTTGTGGTTAACGGTATTTTC
>CBDUKC010000257.1:0-4343 GCA_965367705.1 uncultured Maribacter sp.
GCCTTGTCCAAGTTCGCAAAATACCCCTTTTTTAATGGCATCGAAATAATCACCATTAGCTTTTTTCGAGCGTCTGGCAACTTCAGGATCAAAATCCTTAAAATGGACATGCCAAATTCTATCCGAATGCCTTTTTAATGCGGTGACAGGATTCCCACCGCCAAATGCATAATGGCCCATATCCAGACAAAGTCCCAATAAATTGGGGTTGGTCAATGACAAAAGCATATCTATTTCATCAGGTGTTTCTACATATCCAGCACAGTGGTGATGAAAAACTGTTCTTAGTCCATAGGCTTCCTTTACAGCTTTGGCCACTTTTTCAGCTCCTGAGGCATAGGTTGCCCATTCTGCTTTGGTTAGTCCCATTTCTGGTGTAATCCTACCTGCGTTTTTCGTGCGTTCTGGCACACTTCCATTATCATCCGCTAAGACAATAAAGGCATTTTTATATCCAGCCTTGAACATTAGCGCTCCAACCCTTAAGGCGGACTCTATTCCCATATCATGAGTTCGTTCATCTTTTAAGGCAACAGGTACAAACGCACCCAAAAGTTCTAAACCTCTACTGTCTATTACAGTTCTAAGCCGTTGCGGGTCTGTAGGCATGTAGCCCCAGTCACCCAATTCGGTACCTATGTAGCCGGTTTCCTTGATTTCGTCCAACACTTGTTCAAAACCGATTTCTTCCGATTTATCTTCCAAATCGAACTCCAGTGCGCCCCAAGAGCAAGGCGCGTTCGCTATTTTTATCATGTGGGCTTCGTATTAAAATTTACGTGACCAGATATTGGGCCAGCGTTCTATGATTACTTTAGTCTGTGTGAAAAATTCAATGGCATGCTTGCCTTGGCCGTGAAGATCTCCAAAAAAACTATCTTTCCAGCCGCTGAACGGAAACTGTGCCATGGGTGCCGCAACCCCAATATTGATACCTATATTTCCGGCATCTGCCTCGTTGCGGAACCTTCTTGCATTAGCCCCACTACCAGTAAAAAGGCAGGCCATATTTCCATAGTTACCACTATTTACGAAAGCAAGCGCTTCATCGATAGTCGCCATGGATAGTAAACTCATGACCGGGCCAAAAATTTCGGTATGTATTAATTCTTTATCTAAGGCTACATTTTCTAATATGGTTGGGGTTATAAAGTTTCCCTTTTCAAAACCTGGAATAGAGGCTTTTCTGCCATCAAGAAGTACCTTGGCTCCTTCATCAACACCCTTTTGAATCAATCCCTCAATGCGATTTTTGCTTTCCGGTGTAATTACGGGTCCCATACTAATATCATCGTCCCAGCCGTATCCCGTAGTTCTAGATTTGATGGTTTCGTAAAGGGCGTCCTTAATTTCCCTTTTATGGTCGCCTACAGTAATAATGGTAGAGGCTGCCAAGCACCGTTGTCCAGCGCAACCATAAACGGAATCGGCAATGATTTTGGTAGACATTTCAATATCTGAATCAGGTAATATCACAACAGGATTTTTTGCACCGCCTTGTGCTTGTACCCGTTTTCCATTCGCCGTTCCTTTTGAATAGATGTACCTTGCTACAGGTGTACTACCCACAAAACTTATCGCTTTGATCTTCGGGTGTTCCAAGATGGCATCTACGGAATCCTTTCCTCCATGAACTAGACTTACAAGACCTTTTGGAATATCCAGTTGGTCGAGGAGTTCAAAAATTTTCATCATGGTCAAGGGCACCTTTTCGGAAGGTTTTACAATAAAGGCGTTGCCGGTAGCGATGGCGTACGGCAAAAACCAAAATACAATCATACTCGGAAAATTAAATGGCGTAATACAGGCTGCTACGCCTAAAGGCTGCCGTATCATCATTTCATCGATTCCTGTAGCAATATCCTCAATTACATCACCCGCTATAAGCATAGGGGTACCACATGCCACTTCTACATTTTCTATAGCCCGCTGAATCTCACCATAGGATTCGGCCTTTGTCTTGCCGGATTCTTCGGTGATGATTTTTGCCAAGGCTTCCATGTTCTCTTCCAGTAAGGATTTTAAGCGGTACAGCACTTGAACCCTTTTCATTACCGGAACCTTATGCCATTCGTTGTATGCATTTTGTGCGGCGGCGACTGCTTGGTCCACGTCTTTTTTTGTTTCCGATCCATAAGGAACTTTGGCTAGTACACTTTGATCTGCTGGATTTACCACATCAATGGTTTGTTTAGATGTGCTATCTTTCCAAGCTCCGTTTATATAGTTTTTTAATATGTTCATTCTATTGTTTTTGTATAAATTAAATTTTTTAGTTATCCATTTTGTCCAAGTAAAATATAAATCAGTACGGTAACTACACATAATCCAATGGACATGATCTTTGTGTATTTCCAAGGTACTAAGTTCACTGCTCCAACATCCGTAACCTCATATATATTTTTTCTAGGATAAAAATAAGATACCCCGTACATGATAGCTACGTTAAGTACAAATTCAATACCCCATAAATGGACAAAGTGTATACCGTGATCTGTATATCCCCACGTCATAAAAACGTAAAAGAATAGGCCGAAAAGTAAGGCTACTTTGGCTCCTATCGCCGAGACTTTTTTCATAAAAAATCCAGCGAGTAAAATAGAGGCAATAGGGATGAAGAAAATACCATTGAGTTCTTGTAATAACTGGTAGAGTCCATCGGATGCATTTGCGACCATAGGTGCTGCTAAAATGGCTATGACAGCCAAAATAGCGGAGGTAGCTTTACCAATCCTTACTAATTTTGTATCGCTGATGTCTTTGCTTAGGTGCTTTTTAACAATGTCGACACTGAATAAGGTTGCCACAGAATTGAGTACTGAGTTAAAGGTGCTCAAAACAGCTCCCATAATGACCGCTGCAAAGAAACCAATCAACCAAACAGGAAGAACTTTTTTCACTAACTGTGGGTACACAGCGTCTTGTTGGTCAAAATACGTATCCTGAAAATAAAAGTAACAAATGACCCCAGGCAGGATAATAATCAAAGGGATTAATATTTTGAACAATCCGGTAAGCAAGAGCCCTTTTTGTGCCTCCTTCAAGTTTTTTGCTCCCAAAGCCCTCTGTATTATCGCTTGGTTCATACCCCAAAAATATAACTGGTTTATAATAAGCCCCGTGAACAGCACTTCAAAAGGCAAAACAGAATCGGGTGCACCAATGACATTGAATTTTTCCGGCGCATACTCATATACCTTTACAAGTCCGTCTATGATATTGTTGTCTCCGATGGCCATAAGAGCTAAAACGGGAATGAGCAGCCCGCCGAGCAACAGACCTATTCCATTAATGGTATCTGAATAGGCAACTGCCTTTAAACCACCAAAAATGGCATATATAGAACCTATTGCCCCAATTACTACTATGGTTATCCAAAGGCCTTGTGTCTTATCCACGCCTAAAACTTCAGAAACACCGAATAAACTTTCAATACCAATAGCGCCAGAATAAAGTACAATTGGTAATAAGGTGACCACAAAGGAGAAAATAAGGATACCAGCGACCATTGTCCTTGTAAGTCCGTCAAAACGGTTTTCTAAAAACTGTGGAATGGTAGTCAATCCCATTTTTAAATATTTGGGAACAAAAAATAGTGCTGCTATGACCAAAGCAATGGAGGATGTTACTTCCCAGGCGATGACAATAAATCCATTCACATAAGAATTCCCATTCATTCCTATCAGGTGTTCTGAAGAAATATTAGTAAGCAACATGGAGCCCGCAATAACAGTTCCCGTAAGACTTCTTCCGCCCAAAAAATAACCTTCTGAAGATCCTAGATTTGTTTTACGTAGGCTGTACCATGTAAAGAAGGCGACACCGCCAGTAAAGGCGATAAAAGAAACTAGGATAATTATGAGGTCGGTATTCATTGTATGGATTTAGAGGTAGTATTTTTGGGTTTTTTTGTTGTCCAAATATGTTTTGAGTGACGCTTTCACTGCTTCTTTTTCGGAAACCTCGGCTACGGCAACGTCCCACCAAGCATAACCTGGAATACCTTTTTTTCTATCTACTTCGATATAAATTAAAGTTGTCCGGTCAACAGTCTTGGCTTTTTTAAGGGCAGCGTTTAATTCGGTAACATTGGCTGCCTTTATAACATAAGCGCCCATGCTAGCTGCGTTTGCGGCATAGTCTATGGGTAATAAGCCACCGTCTAACTGGTTGGTGTCTTCATTGCGATATCGGTAATACGTTCCAAAACCTTCGCTTCCTAAAGAAGCTGAAAGTCCACCTATACTGGCATAACCATCATTGTTCAGTAGTACGATGGTCAATTTTTGTTTTTCTTGAATGGAAGTAACGATTTCTTGTGCCATCATCAAATAGCTTCCATC
>CBDUKC010000258.1:0-4337 GCA_965367705.1 uncultured Maribacter sp.
TTGCCAAACTGTATGGCATGTGCTGTGAAACGGGTATTTGTGACAACCCAACCGCTATCTAATTCTTTTGTTTCTCGTTTTTTGTTATCCCAATGTTGTTTGACATCATTAAAACGAGAATGAATATATAGCGGCACTTTTACATTACAATTTCGCCCTTCCTCGCCATGGAATTTGCATTCTATTATCGTTGTTTGTCCATTTTTTTCGGCTACCACATCTATTTCATGTGTTACACAGATACCATCCATGATAACATCTACTTTGGTAGAATAGCCAGTATATTCCAATATGGCACTCACGAATCGCTCAAAGGGAAAGCCTGTAGGTCCTAACTCATAAATGGCCTTCTTTAATTTATATTTTGAGGCAAAGACAGATTTCTTTTTTTTAAGTAGGGCGTAGGCTCTATTATAAATTTCAGTGGTAGAAATACCGTCATACAGCTCATCATGAACTTTATCTAGAATTTCTGCTACCAAATTATGGTCCGCTCCGCTATGCTTTAACGAATTCCGAAGTTTGTCCAAGGAAAATTTAGCTTTTTCCCCCGAGGATTTTATGATTTCGATTTCTGTTTTGTTGGGCATATTATTTTTTTAGATTGACATCTATTTCAGGAATCTTGAGTAGTTGCAGTGTAGCGGATGCCAAGGTGATTTTCCCATTTGAAGCCGAGATAACTTGTTCAATTTCTTGATACAAGTTTTGTTTGGTCATTCGCCTTAATTTGTAATCGGTAATGTACCTTAGGTTAAGTACAATCCAATTATCTGTAAGACTAACGGCTATAGTGGGCTCTAATGTGGCATTTTCTATGTAATAACGCTCCACCATCTCCTTCCATTTTGCCAATGAATTTTTGGTATAATCAAAAAGCAGTTCAGAAGCGGTATCCAAAACTATTTTTTTCGCCATTTCAACATCCGAACCATAGGTAATCAGAATGTTCAGCTCGTCCCAGACAAAGGGAAAATCCATGGAGTAGTTCTTAATAGGTCCTTTAAACACAAAGGCATTACTGATTTTTACAATTCTACCGGAATAATTATCACTACTGACCCATTCGCCCATTTCCATCAATGTGGTATAAATACTGTCGATATCGATAACGTCACCTTTTATACCGTTTATTTCTATTCGATCCCCTGGTTTATAGACGCGAACGAAAAAGATATAGAAAGACCCAGCAATACTCAGGATCAATTCTTGTAAAGTGAAGGTGATTCCTGCAGTAAAAAGTCCAATAATGATGGTGTAGTCCCCGAGATTCTCTACCGTAAAGGATAATAGAATCATCAATACTATTAGCACGTAACCAACAACCTCTACCCCTTTTTGTGCCTTGTAGCGGATAGCTACATCATTTATTCTTCGTTTTAAGAGTTTACGCAGAAAGCCTATAGCAAATACAATAAATAATATCCAAAGTATCAGTTTTGTTACTTTTACGACAAAAGGGCTGTCAAAAATATCCAATAGTTCCTCCATATAAATGTATTGGCAAGACACCCAAAACAAGATCTACCTGGCTGTCTTCAATTTAAATAATGCCTTATGCATCGTTAAAGTCTAAAATAGTCTCGGACCAAAGCCTTTACTTGATTTTCTGTCATGCTATCCGTTTTAGTAATAGCCTTTAATTTCTTTGCTAAAGCTTTATGGTTTCTTTCTAAATCTTTTTTAAACTTTTGATTGGTTTCAGCAGGTCCAAACAGCGCTATGGCATCAGCATCGCCAATTGCATCGGCTAAGTTGTTGAAATACGTTTTTAATTGTTGTTTTTCCTTTGCTAGGTATTTACTGTCATGGACAACATCTTGTGGCCCCCATTTTGCCGACCGAGTCCGAGACCCACCTGAAGGTTTATAAAAGTCCAGATTTGAGTAAAGGGTCTCAAATTCTTCTACTTCCTCATGGAGGCGCACAATTTGTGCTTTTTCTTTATCCATCCAAATTCCAATACGTTTCATAGTTTTCTGTTTTTAGTGTAAAGCCAAAATAGGAACGGTAGCATCATACCCAATTTCCTTGACCAAAGGTTTAGAAAACACGCTACCGAAGAAAAAATGTTTACTGTTTATAAATGCGATCATATCACTGCCCCTGCTTTCTACAAAGGCGGTTATCCCATCGGAGACATCTTTGTAGGATAGGACATGGAAACTATGATTCACCGTTTCTAAAATAGTGTTCAATAAATTCTTATTTTTTTGTTGTATATCTGTTAATTCAGTTTTTTTCGTTACGTGTAGCACTCTAATAGCGCTATTGTGCATCATCGCAATTTCGATGAGGTAGCTTAGTTCCTTGCGATTAAAAGCTGTTTTATAATCCGTTGGAAAAACGATTTCTTTTGGTGTTGAAAAACGAGTGTCCGGCGGGATTGCAAGAACTGGGCATTCTCGTATTTTCTCCATAGCATTCACAGTGTTACCACCAAAGATGATTTCGCGATTTGCTGTAGCACCTCGTGTACCCATAATTACCAGTTCGATATCTTTTTCTGCTATGGTTTGCTTTATGGCCTCCGATAAAACATTGAAAGTGGAAATCGTATAATAAGAATGCTTCGGGTTGTCATGGTGCAGTTCTAACATGTCCAATAGCTTTATAAAATTTTCCTCGGATTTCTTCTTTCCGGTTTCGTATGCTGCGCTTCCAGGCTCTGGGATAATTAGGCCACTCGTGCTGTAACTATCTCCTTGAAAAACGTTCAAAAAGTAGAATTCACAATTTAATTTTTCATAAAGATCAAGTGCATAGCGCACTGCATGGAGGGCATTTTTTGAGAAATCTGTGGGAAGTAATATTCTTTTGTCCATAATTACATTGTTTTGAGCAATACTGTTAATAATTCTTTCAATCGTTTTATTCCTGATAGGGAAGGATAAGAAATGGGATGTCCGCATACATACTTACATCTTTAATGACAGGTTCATGGGTCAGCTTTTCAAACAGATTATGTTTATGATTGACCATTGCATATACATCTACCTTCAGTTTTTTAAGAAAAACATCTATAACCTTGGCCTTGTCATCGAAGGCCTGCATGCGGTGAAAACTGTGTTCAATGTCCTTTAGGAAGTACATTAATTGTTTTTTATAGGCCTCTTGTTCATTGTTCAAAATCTCCTTTTCCGTAATGTGCATTACCCTTATGGATGCCTTAGTAAGGGAAGCCAAAAAGAGCAAAGGTGCTATAGATTTTTCGGTGCATCCTTTTTTGAAATCTGTAATAAAGGCTATTTCATTGGGCTCTTTATACTGCATTTCGCCAGGGATTGCAAAAACAGGACAAGTATCAATTTGGTCCACTACCTTAATCGTGTTGCTGCCAAAGAAAATATCGGATGCCTCCGTAAGTCCTTTATTTCCCATCACCACTAAGTCTATTTCTTCATTATCAACAGTCTTGGTGATAATTTTTGATAGGTTCCCTATTTTTGAAATTGTTTTAAACAGATGCTTGGGATTGCCAGTGTCTAAGACGATTCTATGTGCTGTTTTGGTCAGTTTTTCCTTGGATTCGGCTTGTATTTTTTCTAACTGATTTTTGTTTCCAAATAGTTTTGCTTTCTTACCATGTATAGGCGTAAGTTCATCGTATACGTTTAAGATATGGAAGGTGCAAGGGTTTGATGCCAATAGTTGTGTGGCATAATATAGAGCGCTATAGGCATTATTGGAAAAATCTGTGGCGACCAAAATATTTTTCATTATCTCGATGTTTAATTTTGCGGTAATACCATAAAAGGCACGGTAACGTGAAAACCTATTTTTTTGATAATGGGCTCAATAAACAGACGTTCCATAAAGGTGTGTTTGTTCTGTACCATAACAAGAAGGTTTATTTTTTGCTTGACCTGAAAGGCATTTATGGCCTCTATGATTCCATTATCAGGTACTTCGTGAAAAAGCGCGGTATTGCCCAATAACTTTTTAAGTTGGTCCTTATGTGCTTCCTCAGCCTCATTTAAGTCATAACCTTTACGAATGTGTAGCACGTTTATTCTTGATTTATGCTGCTGGCCAATTGCCAATAGTGGAGCTAACATTTTATTTTTGACCTCGATTTCGTAGTCGGTAGGAAATAGGATTTCCTTAGGTGCCTCATATTCAAATTTTGGAGGAACAACTACGACGGGGCATTTCGCTTTTTTAATGACATGAACCGTATTTGTACCGAACAATATTTCCTTTGCTCCCGTGGCGCCTTTCGTTCCCATCACGATTAAATCTATATTTTCTGCTTCCACGGTATCCGTAATTTCCGCTAGTAATGTGTTAAACGCGGAATGAACTATAATGGAGTGTTTAGGATTCTTATGTTCGTT
>CBDUKC010000259.1:0-4317 GCA_965367705.1 uncultured Maribacter sp.
GTGCTAATAGTGTTATCCCCTATTTTTTCTATTTATACTTTTTACCACTTTTTTGACACTAGTTTGATTACATCTCCTTAAAGTATGTTCAACTGCTTTACCCTTGTAATTAAATTTCAACAAGTCTCTTTCCTTGTATACGTCTCCTGCACCCCCAATTAAGCCTTCTATTAAAAAGAAAGGACGCTTACCACCCAATTGACCCTTTTACCTATTTTTAAGGAATCCAATTCATCCAAGATACCGGTCTCTCTTTCCATCGTCATATTGAATTTCAAACCATTAATCGCTTAAGACCATCTTAAAATCCGAACCTCCTTCAATATAAATTCTTCCATGATTAAATATTATGTATTATCGTATGTATTAATGATGCCGCCAAGCGAGCCGTTTGATTATCCATATCGTAGTTAGGATTTAGCTCAGCGATATCTAAAGCACATACTTTGCCAGAATTAATAATCGTCTTCAACGAAGCTAAGACAACATCTGGCGTAAAACCCATAGGCGATGGTGCGCTAACACCAGGCGCATAAGCAGAGGAGAATCCATCAAGGTCTATAGTTACATAAACAGCATCCACATTTTGGATAAATGCGTTTATCCAAGCGTTGATCTCGTTATGAAATTCGATTCGAAACGTATCTCGCAAAATATACTTCACATCCAGTTCTTTTGCTGTATTAAAAAGCGAACTATCGTTGGCATCCTCACGGATACCAAGGCATAAATAATGAAAAGGGGTATCAGATGCTTCGCAATCCTTGGCTATTTGATAGAAAGGACTGCCAGATGAAGCTCCATTTTCGAAAGAGCGTAAATCAAAATGCGCATCAAAATTAATGATGCCTATCGCTTTAGAATTTCCTAAATTCCTTTTCAAGCCATTATAGGTACCATAGGCGATATCGTGACCCCCGCCCAAGACAATGGGAAAAAGATTACAGTCCAACAGTTGTGCTACTTTTTGTGACAGTACATTTTGGGCAGTTTCCAAATCCCCATCGGAACAAGTTATATCCCCTACATCCAAAACAGTGGTTTCCATTGCTAAATGATTGGGTAGTTTACCCAATTGATTTCTAATAGCATCCGGACCTTTTTCAGCACCTATACGACCAAGATTTCGTTTTACTCCGGCATCACAGGCATAGCCTAGTAGGGCAATACGTTTTTCAGTGGACCTGATCAATTTGGAAATATCCGTACATATAATCTTCTCATGTACATATAGATTTTGATTTGATCCTCTACCTGAATATATGGCCGTTGGCGTAGTACTGTACAAAGACATGTTTTTTTATTTATCAATTTGAAAATTAACTCTTTTTTTATTTCATTAATAGTGACGATACCATAAGATCCCATACTATCGCAAAACTATTATACCTATAAGAGACTTCTTTACAGAGCCTATTATTAAATGCCTAACTATAATTTTACATCATGGCAGGTAATCGGATTATTACTTCTCTCCATATTGCATATGGGACTCGATATGAACGCATACTAATTTACGATGTAATTCTTAAGGGATGTATTTGTGGCCTATGATATGAATTTTCGTTGAAAACCATGTATAATGTTTAAGCAATCACAAAATCCCACATCGTCATATAGGCTAACAAAAAAGCCTAACTTTTTAAGAAGTTTTAACAAAACAGCACTTCAAAACATGCTATTTAGCTTTTCAGCACCGCTATTAGTCGAATAATTTTCACCCTTCATATACAACGCCCCACTTTTAAGTGTTAAATTTATCATAACTACATTAATTAACGACTAACTCAACTTTTATGAACAAAAAAATCCTTAGTTTTTTGACACTGGTGTCCCTACTCTTCTTTCAGGGAGTGCTGGCACAAAACATCACCGTATCCGGTACGGTGACAGATGAAGCTGGCGTGCCACTTCCTGGTACCAATGTTGTCGAAAAAGGCACTTCCAACGGAACATCTGCTGACTTTGACGGAAACTACACCATTAGCGTTGGAAACAATGCGGTATTGGTATTTACCTCTTTGGGGTATAGTAGTAAAGAGCTTCCGGTAAACGGCCAATCGACAATTAACACGTCACTTATGGAAGACGCTAGTCAATTGGACGAAGTAGTGGTAACCGCTCTTGGTATTAAAAAATCGACCAAAGCCCTTGGGTATTCCTTGACAGAAGTAGGAGGGGAAGAAATCGCTACTATTAAAACACCAAACGCAATTAACTCCCTTCAAGGAAAGATTGCTGGTGTAAACATTTCTCAAAATTCAACTGGTGCCGCAGGGTCAAGTAGGGTTGTCATTAGGGGTTCTAGCTCCCTATCTGGTGGAAACCAACCTTTATATGTTGTAGATGGTATTCCTATTAGTAACGGAAACAACGGTTCTGCAAGTTTATGGGGTGGTTCCGATGGTGGTGATGGTATCTCAAGTTTAAATCCAGACGATATCGAATCTATTTCTGTACTTAAAGGTGGTGCGGCCTCCGCACTATATGGTTCACGTGCAGCCGGCGGTGTTATCATCGTAACTACAAAAAATGGTAAAGACCAAGAAGGTTTTGGAATTGAAGTGAGCAGTCAAGTAACCTTTGACCGCGTAAACACTTCCTTACAGGATTATCAAACAGATTACGGTCAAGGCCTTTTAGGTGCTAAACCTGCAAACACTAACGCTGCTAGAGAAGCAGGATTCGCTTCATGGGGAGAACGTTTTGATGGTTCCTCTGTTCCACAATGGGATGGCGTATCTAGACGCTACTCTTATACAGGGAATAATGTGGACAAGTTCTACAGAACAGGAGCTACTTTTATAAATACCGTGGCACTTTCAGATTCGAAAGAAGATTTGACCTATAGATTTTCTGTATCAGATTTGACGAACGAGGATGTAGTTCCAAATGCTGGCCTCAACAGAAAGTCCATTTCTTTGAATACCACAGCAGTTTTGGGAAAAAAATTAACGCAACAGGTAAACGCTAAGTATATCATTGAAAAAGTTAAAAACAGACCTAGACTATCCGATAGTCCTGGAAATGCTAACTTTACCGTGGGGCTTCTTCCTGGTAACTTAAATGAACGTGATTTTTTACCAGCTACGGATGAAAATGGCGCTGAACGACAATTCACCGACAACGTATTCACAACAAACCCTTATTTTGCTGCATACAATTTCAACAATGAAGACGTGAGAAATAGGATTATAGCTTCTACCTCGTTACGTTATGAATTTACCGATTGGTTATCACTTACCGGACGTGTGGGAATTGATAACGATGTGATCAGAAGAACCGGAGTAACTCCGTTTGGAACAGGTTTTCAACCCTTAGGAAGTATTAACGAACAGGAAAGAAGAACCAACCAAGTAGATGCAGATATCATCCTTGCAGCTGATAAAGACATCACTGATAAATTTGCTATATCAGCGTTGGTAGGAGCCAATTCCAACCACATAAAAAATGAAGTCCTCAACCTTGGTGGCGGTGAATTCATAGTTCCAGGATTAGAAGATATTGGGAATACGGTACAACAATCAAGATCACGTTCCTATTCTGAAAGAAAAATTGGATCGGTGTACGGGTCTTTAGAGCTTTCGTACGACCGTTGGGCCTATGTGACCTTCACCGGTAGGAATGACTGGTTCTCTACCTTATCCTTTCCAGGTAAAACAACGCCAAACGATGATTTTTACCCTTCTGTAAATGCGAGTTTAGTATTATCAGACGCCTTCGAAATGCCTGAATTTATAAGTTTCTTAAAACTTAGAGGTGGTTATTCTGAAGTTGCGGGTGGCGCACAAGATGCCTACCAATTAGGATTAACCTATAGCATATTTGGCAATCCTTTACAAGGACAGCCTACTGGTAGAATTAGTAATGGTAGCGTACCCAATGCAAATTTGGTTGCTTTTAGTAAAAATGAATCTGAAATTGGTTTAGACTTACGCCTATTTAACAATAGGTTGTCCTTTGACCTTGCTTACTATAACAACGAGACCACTAATGATATTGTTAATGTTGCCACTTCAGGTGCTTCAGGATATGGAGGAGCTAGTGCCAATCTTGGTAAAGTATCCAACAAAGGATTTGAATTCTTAGTTAGCGGTACACCAATCAGAACTGAAAACTTTAGCTGGAATGTGAGCTTAAACGGCGCATACAACGAAGGTTTGGTTGTTGCTACCGACGATGTTGATTCAGATGTGAACCTAGATGAGCCACGTACTAGAAACGTAAGAATAACACACCAAGTGGGTGAACGATACGGTACAATTGTAGGTGTATCTTATGAAAGAGACGACAACGGCGTTATCAAATATGACATTG
>CBDUKC010000260.1:0-4281 GCA_965367705.1 uncultured Maribacter sp.
GAAGCCACCATCAATTTTAGAATTTTACCTGGGGAGACTATTGCATCGGTAAAAGAGCATATTGAAACTACCATAAACAGCAAAATTAAGGTAGAACCCGTTGGGTTTTTGACCAATCCGTCCCCTGTTTCTAAAATTGACTCTGATGCCTACAAAGCATTGGAGAAAACCATACGATCCGTATTCCCGGAATCTGTTGTAGTGCCAGGTCTTGTTGGTGGTGGAACTGATGCGCGTTATTTCTATGAGGTATCAGATGATGTCTACCGCTTCTACCCTATTCGTTTGGCCCCGGATTCCATGTCCCGTTTTCACGGTATAGATGAAAAAATAAGTAAGGAAAACTACAAAGAAATTATTGAGTTTACCTACCAGTTAATTAAGCAGTTGAATTAGACCTAAGTTATTTTTATCAGACTTATATGCTAAGTGACAAGCAATCACCAAAACCATCTATCGGTGTTTAAACTGCTATTTTAAATAGCTTTGGAGCTATCGTCTTATTTTTTTTATTTACTAAAGATCTTTGGACTGTTTTGATAACCCGTTTTTTTCATATACCAATCCATAAACAAGAAAACAAGGCTCTTGGCGTATCGACCAAAATGTACATCACCTTCTAAAATCTCAACGCCCTCTGCTGGGTAATCAAAACGTTCTAGCAAATTAATAGCCCAAGGCAAATTTTTATCTGTAAAATAGTCCTTTACAAGGGTTAAATCAGTATCGTCCTCTCCGGCAGCAAAAAATGAAGTATCTGACAAACTTGTTGGCGTGTACCCTGGCAAATGTACTTCCTTTCCCGTTTCTCCATTTATAATCATACATAGATTATAAGGTGCATAACCAGTTTGAGCAATACCTACTGGGGCTGTAATGCAATACTGATATTAACAGATACAGGCTCAACATAAGGTGCTCCCCGAGTTGTGTTAGTTCCAGAACCCCTCCTGAATACAGAAATACAAAACACCAAGGTAAGGCAACAGCTTATACATACCTTGTAAGAAAACAAACGCCTTATTTTAAGAGTGAAAATTTAGGAATTAAATATTTTCTTATCTTGACAGGGAAACTACCAACCCCTGCATCAGATGATTAACTTTTTTAGTAAACCTCGCAAAAAACTAGCTGATGATGACAAGCTCTTCAACTATTTCGGATTTGCACTTAGGGGGAGCGCACTAATAGTTAAAAGCACAAGAAACATACGGCTTCATTTGAAAAGTAAGCGCATCATTTTTTTTGGCTTTTTGTTTCTCGCACTATTATACAATTGCAAACCCGACGGCGTTGGTCTAAAATCAGCAGCCAACGCGATGTTTATAAAAGACCTTGCCGAAATTAAAAAAGACGGCAAACTAAAAGTGCTTATTGCGTATAGTGGTACCAGTTATTTTTTATACCGAGGTGAGCCAATGGGATATGAATTTGAGTTGCTACAGCGGCTTGCGGAACATCTTAATCTAGAGTTAGACATAAAAATCTCTAACGACCTTGATATGCTTTTAACCAATTTAGCAAAAGGCAAAGCAGACTTAGTCGCCTATGGGCTAGCAATTACAGATGAAAGAAAAAAAATAGCCTCCTTTACCGATCATCTCTACTTGACGGAACAGGTATTAGTTCAAAAAAAACCAAGGCATTGGCGTAAAATGACCTTGGATAACATTAATAAAAGTATCATACAAAACCCGCTAGAACTAATTGGTGATACCGTTTCTGTTCGAAAAAACACGTCCTACTTTGAAAGACTTACCAACCTCTCAAAAGAAATGGGAGGAGAAATTGTTATTGACACGTTAAAAGGAAATTTATCCACCGCTGAAATCATTAAAATGGTTGTTGATGATAAAATTAAATACACGATTGCTGATAAAAACCTTGCCTCTATTAATGCATCTTATTTTCCGATTTTAGATACGAACGTTCCTGTAAGTTTTTCGCAAAGAATTGCTTGGGCCGTTAGACCTAATTCACCCGAATTACTTAATGCTACGAATTCATGGATTAAACAGTACCGTAAAAACCCGGAATACAATGTTATTTACAATAAATATTTTAAAAATAAGAGAAGGTTTAAAAACCGAGTTAAAAGCGATTTTTATAGTGTTAACACTAATGAAATAAGTCAATATGACAATTTCATTAAAACTAATGCTGAACTAATTGATTGGGACTGGCGTCTTATAGCCTCTATAATTTATCAGGAATCACGGTTTATTAATGAAGCAAGTGCATGGTCAGGTGCAGAAGGGTTAATGCAGATAATGCCAGCTACCGCAAAAGACATGGGAATAAAAGACAGGCTAAACCCAGAAGAAAATATTAAAGGCGGCGTAACATACTTAAAACAATTATACGACGCCTACTCTGATATTACGGATAGAGAGCAACGGATTAAATTCACCCTAGCTTCCTATAATTGCGGCTATTTTCATGTAAAAGATGCCCAACAATTAGCAAAACTAAATGGTTTAAAATCAACTATTTGGGATGACAACGTCAATGAAATGATTTTAGCCCTCACCTATCCTAAAAACTACAATAAGAAAGAAATAAAATATGGGTACGTGAATGGTCAGGAACCCTTTAATTACGTAAACGAAATTTTTAACAGATATGAACATTATATAAAGTTCATAACGGAATAAGTTCTTATTGATTTTGAAACGCAACGCTATTTTCGGTAGCAAGCACAATGCGGTCTTAACTCAAAAAAGGAAAAACAAAAAACTATTTCCAAAAAGAATCACTAATAAATTGTAATCCTACAGGTAAGGACTCCCGCCAAAAAGGCCAGTTATGCGCTCCGTTGCGAACTCTATACTCATGGGGTATTTTGCGCGTTATTAGTTCCTTATGCAACTGGGCATTTCCTAGCGTAAGAAAATCATCATCCCCGCAGTCAAAATATAGCTTCACTGTTTTTAAAACGTCCGGATCTTTGGTTTTAACAAGGTGAAGCACATCATATTCTTCATAACTCTTATTAAGTCTATTTTTACCTTTAACATTAACCATCTCGGGCATCGCTTTAGAGACGTAGCCATTCATACCCTCTTGCTCCGAAGCCGTTACCTCATCAGCTGTAAAAATAGCAGAACTAAATGCCGCACAGGCGCCAAATTGTTTGTCATACTTTAAAGCCAGCTTTATGGAACCTGCTCCTCCCATGGATAAGCCGCTAATTGCCGTGTATCTTTTTCCTTTGCGAATGCGGTATTGATTTTCAATATAAGGCAATAACTCTTTTATAAACATATCTTCATAAGGATAGGTCCCATCCGTTCTGTTCATATAAAGCCGGTCATCCCCATCGGGCATTACAATAACCATTTTTTGGATATTTCCCTCTTCAATTTCATGGTCTACAATATGTTTCATACTCCCAGATTCAATCCAGTCCGTTTCGCCACCCGTATATCCGTTTAGGAGATAAACGACTGGGTAATGGCGTTCCGAAAAATCATACCCATCAGGCAAATAAATAGAATACTTTACTTGTGTATTTAATAGTTCACTTTTCATACTAAGACTTTCCAAAACTTTACTCTGCGCAAACAGCGTACAGGTAGTCGTAAATAGAATAAAAAATAATGTGCGTTTTTTCATGTGTATTGGTTTTGAAACTTAAAAGCTGAGCGCAACGGTTTAGAAGCACAAGCTATGTATTGCTATTTCGATTGAGCATTTCAAGATAATAAAAGGATTTCAATACCGTATCATAATTGGTTGAAAGTCTGTAACCTCTTTCGTCTGTTTACCTACTTTCAAATGCCTTATCAATCATGTCTACCAGTGCTTTTAGTTCTTCAAATTGTTCCTTAGGACCTTCCATGTCTAAATCTAATCCATGCTCTTGTATTTCTTGATAGGCACTTTGCAATACAATTGTAGTTGATTTTAAGCGCCTTTTTAGGTTTACATCACGCTCAATGGTCTTGCCTTTCACGATACGAAGGGCGGACAAAAGATAGAAAAGTAAGGCTATAAGAACACAGCTGGGAATAATGACCAAAGTAGCTGCCAAGGCAATCATAACATTGGTGACGCGATGATTAAAAACTTCGCCTCCATCGTTATGGAAAGCCTCATGACAATGCGCAGGTCCGTCAACCGGATAGAAAGTGGTATCAATAATCTGTTCAAAAAGCGACCAGTACCATGGTACTTTATTTGCTTCATAGTAATGATGGCAATAATATCCTACCCGTGCCGAGATGGTATTGTCGGGATTTCCGCCTGCAAGGGCATTTCCAAACTGGTCTATGGATATAA
>CBDUKC010000261.1:0-4278 GCA_965367705.1 uncultured Maribacter sp.
TTATTTCATTCCCTAGGGCATTGGAGAATTACCGAGGGTTTTCATGATGTATTATGGAATCCTGCATTTGTTATGGCTGCACACCAACTCTTGGAGTGTAAACCCGTAAGGTTCTGGCATGATCAACTATTTTATAAACCTTCAAGACATGGCGGGGTGGTTGCTTGGCATCAAGATTATTCCTATTGGACTAGGACCATTGCCATGCAGCATTTAACCTGTTGGACCGGTTTAGATGATGCTACAGAGGAAAACGGTTGCTTACAATATATTCCAAAAAGTCATAAGTGGGGACTATTAGAAGCGCCTGAACTTGCTGGAGATATGGAGGGTCTCTTAAATTATTTAACCGACGAGCAGAAAAAGGAATTCAAACCGGTTCCTATTGAATTAAAAAAGGGGTATGCCTCATTTCACCATCCATTACTAGTGCATGGTTCCTATGAAAATAAATCCAATAGACCCCGAAGAGCTTTTGTGTTAAATGCCTTTGCAGATGGCACGGTAAGTAATACCAACGATGAGTTACTAAAAGGCGTACCTCCTGTAAAAAAGGGCGAAAAAATGGAAGGTAAATTTTTTCCATTGTTATTTTCCTAAATAACGAAGCCGGGATTATGAATGTGGCCCAAGCCATATCAGTTTAGTAAACACGTCACTATTTTAGTTTTCAAGTGGTGTTAACTTACAGCTTCAAAAGTTAGTATTCAAGGTAGAGTTATATTTTACCTTTGTAGGGAATTTACTGTTTGTGCTTTTTCTCTTTTTCGAATAAGACAACTACTCCAAAGCTTTTGCAATTGCAGATTCTACAAGAGGTTCCATTGCTTTATAACCTTCAACTGTGGGATGTACTTCGTCATTGGCATATTTTTTAGGAAGACCATTGCGGTCATCAGCCATTGCTGTAAAGTAATCTAAATAAATATGTCCGTTCGCTTCAGCGTATTCCCGTAAGTAGGTATTTAAAGTAATTATTTTTTGTGCTGGCTCCAGGCCTGGGCGCCAAGGATAATCATAAACAGGAAGCGTGGAGGATAGTACTACTTTAATATTATTGGAATGTGCCAATTCGGCCATATTTTTAATATTGTCTACAATCATTTCTATGGTAGATGGTCCAGTATTTCCAGCTATATCATTAGTTCCGGCAAGAATTACCACCACTTTTGGTTTTAAATCTATAACATCTTGTCTAAAACGAATAAGCATTTGAGGAGTCGTTTGTCCACTGATGCCTCTATTTATGTAGGGCTTACCTTTAAAGAAATCGGGTCTTGCATCTAGCCAACCCGTGGTAATCGAATTCCCCATAAATACCACCCTATTTGGTGCTTTTTCCGTCGTATTTAAAAGTGTATTTGCCTCCTGAAAGTGCTTTAAATTAGCCCAGTCTTGTGGTGCTTCTTGGGCCATGGTTCCTATAGAGCCAACTAGTGTAGTCATTAATCCAATTATAATACTTAGTTTTTGTTTTGTCATTATAGTGTCTATCTAATTAATTTTATGTTTAAAATTCTATGGTAACAAGCGTTATTCACCATCCAAAGTTCGTTGTTCTTCGGAGCTCAAGGAGAGTCTATTACTTATGCGGTTCTTAGTAGGCCTTTGCACAAAAAGATAGGCTAGCAGACATCCTGCAATAACCAAAGGCAAGGCATTTCCCGTTATTAGATAAACGAATAACGCTATACACGCAGGACCTTCTATAAGCGCATATTTGATGATTGAAGCAATTTGGTATTGATTAAGTTTACGTTCCAAGGAGTCCGTTTTTTTCACTTTACCAAGCATTTTTTTGAAAAGTAATTGACTTCCAAAGTATCCAAACAATGCTGCAACCGGTACTATATACAACAAATTACTATTCGCGTTTATATCGGCATTAAAACTGCTATTTTGAAAGAACGCTACTGCGGTAAATAGGGAAAGACCGACAACAAGGGATAAATGAATAATTTTAAGGGTTTTAAGAAAACGAGGTGGGTTCATAATAGAATTTATAGCAGCTAATATAGATTATTTTAGGTTTTTTAGCTTCCGTTTTTAAATTTGAATTTTACATAAAGGGCGTTATTATTAGATTTAATACATTTGCTTTTATCATGGACAAAACAATAACTGGACTTATTTTATTATTATTGGTTACGCAATCTTATGGACAATTGGAGCAAGACAAGGCGCTCCATTTTCTAGGAGGCAGTTTATATGGACTTGCGGGAGCAGGTTTGGCTTCCCAAATCTCCAAAGGAAATAGAACGTGGACGTTTGTTGGTTCCATAGGAGGTAGTTTACTTATAGGTTTGGCAAAGGAAGCCATAGATAAGAATCAATACGATGGATGGGACAATGCTGATTTATTGGCTACCGTGTTAGGTGGCGCATCGGTGGGGGTTACTATAGATATCTTGAAGCAAAGGAAAAAAAGAAAGCGCGATGAGCTTTACAAAAAGGCCATTGGCCATACAAAACTCATCACGCCCTTAAAACCATTCTTATTGGTCAAACAGAAACCTTTAACCTTATTGGGAATTTCTGAACGCGTTCGTGCTAGTATCCCTTAAAGATTAGTATTTCTAATACTTTGCACTTTTACCGTTTGCTAAGCTTTCTGAAATAAAAGTTCTAATATCATCATTCGCATTCTTGAGGTCTTCTCTTCTAAGATACATCATGTGACCTGAACGATATCCCTTGAAACTAAAACGATCTTTCATTCTACCACTTGGATCTACCTGCCACATGGTATACTTGGCATTAAAATAAGTAGTGGCACCATCATAGTAACCCGATTGTATTAATACTTTTAAATAGGGATTTTGTGCCATAGCCAGGCGCAAATCATCCCTAGTTGTATCGTCCTCGTTGTTCCAAGGGCGCACTGGTCCAAACATATTGTACTTAATATCTGTCTTAAAGTTGAGCTCTTCCTGCAAATAATAATTAATTGCAGGGGTAAAGCTGTGCAGCCAAGAGGTGATTTCCGAATTGTAATCTGGTCGAGTACCCGTTTTTTCTCGATCTATACCTAAATATCTAGAATCTAGTCTACCAACTGTGTAGGCTCCTTTATCCTTTAATAAGTTTTTCCAAAAATAGGAGGTAGGTACTACTAGGTTTTGGTCTAAAATTGCTTCTTCCGAAATCCCGGAATAATAGGCGACTTTTTTAGCTACATCATTTTTTTCTTGATCAGATATAAAGCCTCCTTTTGCAATAGCCGGTATCAAGGTGTTGATGGTATATGCCTCTGACTCGGGCAAGATCTCTAATAAATCTTTTTGCTGTAATGCCGGCGGCAGTGCTTTGTGATGCCAAGCGGCAGCAGTGTAGTAGGGCAAGTTTATCGCTTGGGAAACAGGGCCATCTTCGCGAATCACTTTATAATCTGCCGGGGAAACCATAATTACGCCGTTAAGATACATCCATTGCTGTGCTTGTAATGCCAAAGAAAGTCCCATAACCCTTGTTCCTCCATAACTTTCGCCAATAATATATTTTGGTGAACGCCAGCGATTATTTCTAGTTACAAAAGTGTTTAGCCATTCTGCTAAATATTTAATATCTGCGTTAATCCCAAAAAACTTTGATCTATCCACATCTTTTCCTGTTTCCGGTATGGTACGAGAATACCCTGTGTTTGCAGGATTCACATAGACAATATCCGTAACATCCAATACGGAAAAAGGATTTTCCTTAACCCCATAAGGTTGTACGGGATACCCTTCGTCATCAATCTTCAATACTCTAGGTCCTGTATAGGCCAAATGCATCCAAACAGAACCAGAACCTGGACCTCCGTTAAATGATATCAGCAATGGTCTAGAAGCGCGATCCTTAACATTGTTGCGTGTGTAGTAGGTATAGTGTAGTGCGGCAGTTGGTTCTCCACTCTCGTCCCAAACGGGTTGTGTTCCTGTTTGTGCTGTGTAATTAATGGCGGCACCATTTATGGTAACGCTATGTTGGGTAGTGACCATGGTATCTATGGGCAGTTTCCTACTCTGGGCAATGCTAGTTAGGCATGTTAGAAATAGAAGCGCGAAAGTGTAATGTATTCTCATAATAAAAATTTAATTAGTCGGCTCTAAAAATAATGAAATAGGAACATACTTTCATCCTAAAACGTTGGTTTTTTAAGGTAGAATAATTCTTATCTTTAAAATATTCAATCTTATTTGATTTCCTATGAAAAATAGTACCAGAAGAGGCTTTACAAAGACTATGGGAATGGGATTAGTAGGTACCACGTTTATAAACCCAGCGTATTCCCTTTTT
>CBDUKC010000262.1:0-4266 GCA_965367705.1 uncultured Maribacter sp.
ATACCGTCATAAATCATTCTAATCTTTACATTTTGAGCCACTTTCCTTTCAAAAAGTTGTAATAACCTATCTGCCAGTTCTCCTTCCTCAAAAATATAGTATTGCAAATGTATTTGATGCTCTGCCCCTTCAAGGGCCTTAAATATAGCCTTAAATGTAGTTTTACCATCTTTAAGAAGTGTAAGCTGATTACGTCTCGTAGGTGGAAAATGGGAGTTTTTGTACACCAGCATCATTAATTTATTATACGCTCCTCCAAGACTAGCTAAATGACTTTTATCAGGTTTGGTTAAGTTTACAAACGCTTTCCTTTTCAATTGCAGTAATTTATTCTTCCTTCGATTTCTACCCAACAAAAGGTATAAGAATATTCCACCTACAGGAACAGTGAATATAGCCAAGAGCCAAGCTAAGGTCTTGGAAGGTTTTGCGCCATGTAATAATATACTTATCACAATAAATAGCGCAAGGATAATATAAAGAGTTAGAAAAATGCTAATCCACATAGGTTCCTATTTGTAGTTTCTTTTGAAGAACAATAGTACAAGAAACTACAGCAATTTAAAAGTTACGGGAATACTAAAAGGTACTTTAACAGGCATGCCCCGTTGTTTTCCAGGAGTCATTTGAGGTAACGCGGCTATTATCCGTTCCGCTTCTTTTTCTAAAAGCTGATCTGGACCTCTAGATTTAATATTTGTGATATTACCATCAACATTTATAATAAACTGAACATATACTTTTCCCTGTATACCCATCTCTACGGAGATCTCGGGATATTTAAAATTCTTTACTACATGAGCCTGAATTTTTTGCTCAAAGCAAGCCCTTTTTTCTGCTTTAGTTACGTTCTCACATCCGGGAAATACGGGAACGTCTTCTATTACGGCGAAAGGAATAGTTAACTCTTCCTCGCCTTCATCAGTATTTATATCATCTACTGAGAGTATCGGGGCATTTATTTCAGCTTCCTGATTCGTTTCCGTACTCTGAATAAATGTTTCTTCAATTTCCTCAACATCCTCAATTACTTCAATGATAGTAGGAGCAGTTGGCGGAGGAGGCGGTGGTAATTTAAGCGTTTCCGTTATGGGTATGTCTTCCTTAAAATCTGGATCTACCATATGCGCAATGACTACATCTGATAAACTCGTATCATAACTTTTGTACTCCAAGGCTCTCCAAGTAATAAGGAGGACTAAGGTAAGACCAATGACAAAAAATAGACCACTGTCCTTGTTCAAATCAGCTTTTGGATATTTTTTACATTTCATTATCTTAAGATTTGCATTTCTTCAAGATAAAGCTAGTGTTCGTTCAGCGCTATGATATTTGTCAGTTTTGGTAATAATTAAGAACAAAATTGGGACGTTGACTTTTAAATACCTTAAAATTCTATTTTTAACGTAATTGGAATACGTTGTACGAAGAATACATACAACTAACCACCGTTTGCCTATAGTAAAAAACTATAGAAGAAATAGCAAGGTATTAAGTGATCTGCTTCATAATTTCTGTGTTAAAACGTTGATGTCGCTTATTAAGCGTTGAATTTCTTCTTCCTTGGTTCCATCATATACGCCACGTATCTGTTTTTTAGTATCCACTAAAATAAAATTAGGAGTATGTATAAAATCCTGCATCCCCCCATCTCCTTCGTTTACAACAGCAAAATAACTTTTGCGAGCCAGGTTGTATATATGCTTTTTTTCTCCTGTTGTAATATTCCATTTTGAATCAATTGCTTCATGCTTTTGCGCATATTCCTTTAAAATAGGAATACTATCCAGTTCTGGTGTAACCGAAATAGATAGTAGTTTTACTGCTTCATTAGTAAGAAAAACACGTTGCAACTCCTCCATGTTATTAGCCATGATAGGGCAGATTGTGGGACATCGTGTAAAGAAGAAATCCGTTACATAGATTGCATTCTCATAATCTTTCTGAGTAATCGTTTCGCCATTTTGATTCATTAACTCAAAATCTACAACGGTATGGCTCATGACTTCATTTTGCAAACTAATATCAACCAGTTGTGGATTAAAATCTGAAGGGTTGAAAACAGGTAAGTCCGACGCATTCTTAAATATCAAAAGAAGAACCAAAACACAGCCAATAACTACTATTCCAATTCCTATAATCCTTTTCCAAAATGTATTAAACTGTTTCATTTTTGAGTGATTTTTTAAAATTATCTCCTTACAAAACGGAAGTGACGATATCAATATCGGCATGCTGCCAAGCCTTGTCAAATTCGGCCTTGATTACTTGGGCTTCTTTTAGCTTACCCTGTGCTTTTAAACTATTGTAAAGTCCCATTAAAGACCAGCCGTTTTGCCGTAGTATATCCAAATCTTCCTTAAATATTTTTTCAGCTGCTTCAAAATTGCCCACATTCATTAAAACTGCACCCAAATTTTGCCGTGTTGGGATATGCCATGCAGCTGGTTCGGTATAGGTTAAAGCATCTTCAAATTCTACTGCCTTTTCCAAATGACTAATTGCAGTTGAAATTTCACCTTTTGCTGCCGCCAATTCTCCTGCAACTATTTCATACGCTATATTGGCCGAATGAATAGAGGCATTGTTTGCCGTAGCTACAAGGGTTTCTAACTCAGGGTCTTTTTTTAATGTTGCAATGGCATCCAATTCTTCTTGGGCATCCTTACTATTTCCTTTTCTAATAAAAGCGATACCACGGGCATAATGACGAATTAGATTTAAGTGTTTGATGTCTGCACTAGGAGCTGGAATGGTCAAAATTTCGTTCCATTTGCCAAATCGTGTATACGCCAATAATGGTGTAGCAGAAAAATCCTGTAAGAAAGGAAGCGTAACCAACTCTCCCGTGGGTACCTTTTCCGCTGTCTTTTTAGCAGCATCAATGGCAATCTCGCTATCCCCAAGTAAGCTTGCCGAAGACCAAAGAAAATGAATATTATGAGGGTAGTACGCGAGTGGATAAAGACCCTGGGCAAAACATTGTGCGATGTAATCCTCATCTGCTTGGATAGCGATTTGGTTTACTTTAACAGCATCCAAATACCTGCCCACACGAATATAAATATGCGACGGCATATGAACAATATGACCAGCACCCGGCATAAGTGTAACTAATTTATCAGCACTGGCTACACCCATATCTGGATAAGGTAGTTCTACCATATGAATATAATAGTGATGTCCTCCGGGATTCTCTGGTTCAAGTTCCATGGCACTTTCCAAGGCAGCTTTTGCTTCTTTGATATTGGGAGATGGATTTCCGTCTTTATCCCAATAATTCCAGGGAACTGTATTCATAACCGAAGCTGCATATAAAATTTGGATATTAGCATCTTCTGGAAAATTTTTAACAACATTGGCCATGGCCTTCATGTAGGCCATGTTCAACTCCGCTGCGTCTGAGGTTAAATCTTCACTGTATCTAACGGATAGTGCTTCAATAAGTGCCCTCTCTTTTGCATTCGACTTTAAAGCTAGCTTTTGAGCTTTTGCAACTGCTTCATTGATTTTGTTCTTTCGCTCCTCAGTGGGCAGCGGATCGTTGATGTTTGGACCCAATGCAAAAGCCTGACCCCAATATGACATGGCTGAATTAGGGTCTAGTCTCGCTGCTTCCATAAAAGAGCGATGCCCTTCAGCATGGTTAAAAGCGTATGACAATTTTACACCCTGATTAAAAAATGCTTGAGCCCTTTCATTTTTCGTAGAAATTGGAAAATGGAGGTTGCCCAAGTTATTGAAAAGCGGCGAAATCTGTTGCGTAGTATCCACTACATCTAGCATAAATTTAGTAGGGGTACACTTGATAAAACTGAAGGATGCTTTTTGATAATTTTTAGTTTGATCTCCCTCAGAATTTTTACTGATAAAATGGACTAGCATCAACAGGGATACCACCAATACTCCTAAACCGATTTTTGTTTTCATAATCCTTGATTTTTAAGATTGTATCGTAAACTTCTTAGCCTCTTCGATTTCAGGTCTTGTACTGTTTGAATTTTCAGACAATTCAATAAGTTGCTGGAAATACTGATTTGCTTTTTCTGCATTACCCGACTCTCTGGCAGCTACTGCAGCGCCATAAACACCGTTGAACCGTTCTGGATGTTTTTTTAAATTTTCCTCATAAGCAACCAAGGCATCTTCTGGTTTGCCCAATGCTAAAAGCATATCTCCTAATAATTCAATGGCGGGTAGTACATCTCCGGGCGTAATGGGATGTATACTTGTTTTTTCCTCAATCTCAACAGCCTCTTGCATTAA
>CBDUKC010000263.1:0-4258 GCA_965367705.1 uncultured Maribacter sp.
GTTAAAGGAAAAAACCATTAGTAAAGCAATGTTATCGACCCTTTTTAAAAAGCCCTTATTTCTTATTTTTTTCACGAGTTCCTGCGTTTTTGCACAACAGGGTAATTATAGGTTTAACAATTTTGGTAACCGGACTATATTACTGGCAGGGAACGTCACCGGAAGTGTTGAGGATTTTGGCTTGGCCTATTACAATCCCGCTCGGTTGACAGAGGTTAAAACGAATGGCTTTGCCTTTAATGCCAAGGCGTATGAATATAGCACCTACAAGTTAAAAAATGCAATTGACGAAAACTCGGCTCCTAAAGATGCTCAGTTTAGTGCTATTCCCTCTACTGCTGCTGGAACGTTTAGTCTTTTTGGAACCAGGTTTGCCTATTCTTTTTTTTCTAAATATGCGACCAGAGCCCGGCTGAGTTATCGCACGGATATACTAGAAGACGATATCATTTCTGAGTTGCCCGGAGAAGAAAACTATATTATAGATTTCGCACTTAATAATGTGTTGAAGGAGCAATTAATAGGGCTTACTTGGGCTCATGCCTTCAATGAAAAATTTAGCCTAGGTATTTCAGTCTTTGGGTCAGTCTACAAACAGGAAGGAGGCACAAATTTAGAATATACCCTGCAAGCTGAAGATAATCGTGTAGCGTATTATCGAAATCGGCCTAATTTCAGACAAGATTCTTATGGTCTTGTAGTAAAACTCGGGGCAAGCTACCATTTTCCGAAGTTTGATTTTGGAGTCAATATCAATGTGCCTTATTTAGAGGTGTATGAAAAGGGAAGGTTTAATTATCAAAATGTGGTCGCTGGAATTGGGGCGGAAAGCGATAAATTATATAACTATAAATTAAACGACCTTAAAACAAGACGAAAAGAACCTTTAGGCGTTTCACTGGGAGCGGGTATCCCTATTAAAACGCACAAACTACATGTTAATTTAGATTTTGTATCAGGCTTAGATTCCTACTCCCGTTTAGATGTTCCTGCTATAGACACAGGTCAAGTTGACCTAACCACCATATCCTTTGCAGAACGCCGTAATTCTATTATAAACTTTGGAGTTGGAGGCGAATTTTTTATCAACAAATATGTGAATTTGTATACTGGTTTTTCTACCGATTTTAATGCCATAGCCACCGATTCAGATATCTTAGATTTAGGTGATCAACCTGCGGTAAACAGCGATTTGGGAAGCGATTATATTCATGGAAGCTTAGGAGCTCAGTTAAAATTGAAATGGGGAAACCTCATAGCAGGTGCTACCCATACCAGGAGCACTACTGACTTTTTAAGTCCTTCAAGCATTCCAACTGATGACTTAAATATTGCTATTGATACCTATGCAGTGTTAAGTTATTCGCGATGGCAATTTATAGTAGGCCTTGATATTCCCTTCCTTGATAAAAAGGTGAATGAAGTGAAGAACATGACGAAAGAATAAGATACATTCATACTTATTACGAACCGCAGTTAGGTCTTCTAGTTACTAAATCCATAGCGCTAGTAGGCACTACAATTTTTAAATATGTTGATTTGTCAGGATTTATTCTGATTTTAAATACAAGCTTTCTTATCTTTAGTAAAATATTAACATTATAGTTTTAGCTCATGCGATATCTCTATTCATTCTTAGTATTGTTACTAGTTGTAATTCCTACAACTGCCCAAGATGAAACGCAAGTACCTGATAAAGAACAGAAAAATAAAGTAGGCCTCATGGTGACCGACCTTATAAACGGTACTACTTTGTTGAGTTATGAAAGAGCATTAGGCAAACATATTTCGGTAGGGCTAAATGCTGGATATAAGGGAAAGGAAGGGTTAATTGGCTTATCTGGATTGGATACCGAACAACTACAAACAGGGGATATCACCTATTCTGGGGCTAAGTTTATTCCTGAATTTAGATACTATCTCAACGAAAAAGGGCATAAAATGCTCACTGGGTTTTACTTTGGAGCCTACCTTAAATTTCTCAACTATAAATCTGATTTGGGCGGTACATTTATCAACAGTGCAGGCGAATCTTTCGATGTCCTTTATGAGGGAAAAATTGGTGTGGTTTCTGGAGGTCTTATGGTAGGGTATAAATTGGATGTTTCTAAAAGATTCAGTATCGATTTCTTAATTGCTGGTCCAGGCGCTGGGAATTACAACTTTAAATTGAAAAATATCATACCTCCACCGGATGAATTCTATGATGCCTTAAACGAAGCCTTAGAGGAATATAGTTTCTTGGATTTTATTAATGCAGACTTTGAGTTCAATGAAAATAGGCGCAGCAACAAGTTGTTTCTGCCTGAATTCAGATATGGGATTACCTTGGGCTATTCATTCTAATTTAAATCTCAAGACTTGGTTGAGTTGTGTTTTGTAAAAGATAGAACTCACTTAAATAGGATATATTTATCCTAGGTTTGGACTGAACCTGATTATGATTTTTAATAGGAACTAAATACTAAAACTATGAAACATATTACACTATTGTTTATCGGCTTTGCCCTATCCTTCACTGCTAGTGCACAAATTGGTGGATGGAATCCAGAACTAGAAAATGAATCCAGAGAAGCCATGAGTGGTATGATTCAGGATGTCCCAAAATTACAGTCCTTTTATGATAATGCGTATGGGATGGCTGTGTTTCCTAAAATAACCAAGGCAGGTTTTGTGCTTGGTGGTGCAGGAGGCAATGGTATTGTATACAAGCACAAGGAAGTCATCGGAAGCGCAAAATTAAAGCAAGCATCTTTTGGGTTACAAGCAGGGGGACAGCAATATAGTGAGGTTATCTTTTTTGAAAATAAAGCGTCTTTTGACCGCTTTATAAATGGTAATCTAAAATTCAATGCCCAAGCATCTGCCATAGCCATCACCGAGGGTGCATCAGTGGATGTGGCTTACCAAGACGGAGTTGCTGTATTTACCAAGGTAAAAGGAGGGTTAATGTTAGAGGCGTCTATTGGCGGTCAGCACTTTAAATACGAGCCTAAGAAGTAGCATCTCTTTTTTGAACAATACCATGCTCCAAGTACTATGTTTCGCGTTCGGCATACCAAAGTAATCCAACAGAGGCTGTATGGAGCTTTGGGTAACAAGAAATTAAGTAAATTGGATGAAAAAAATAGTACCGTACCTCTTCCTATTCATAGCTGTAACGCTATTCTCTCAGCAAAAAGAGACGTATGCAATTGGGATATTGACAGACGTTAATATGCCCAAACTAGTGCCGCTATTAGACCATCTAAAATCGGAGATTACGGCGGTTGTTGGAGAGGATGCTCTTATTAGTTTTCCTGAAAACTTCCTGCTCACAAACGATTTTAACGAGACAAAAGCAGCGGCAAATTATGAGTCTTTAGTAAATTCTGAAGTTGATATAATATTGGCCTTTGGGGTAATTAATGGAAAAATAATCGCTGAGAGGAAAGAATTCTCTAAACCTACCATCTTATTCGGGGCGGTCAATGAAGATTTTTTAACCATTAATAGGGAACAAAACACCTCTGGTATTCCAAATTACACCTATTTAATTGCCCCAAAATCGTATAGATACGACCTTACTACCTTAAAGGAATTAACGGGGTTTGAAAAAGTAGGCATCGTTATACACCAACCCATTATAGATCTTTTTCCATTCGAGGATTATTTTGACAACTTGCTTTCAGAACTTGGTGCCGAATATAGCCTTATACCCTATGAGACATATGATGATATTGTCGCGAATCTAGAAGAAGTAGATGCCTTATATATTGCAGAGGGATTTTACCTTAGTAAAGCTGAAATAGTAGCCTTAGCAGAGGAATGTATTCGTTTGAAAATTCCTTCGTTTACCTCTAATAACACCGATGAAGTAAAGAACGGTTTATTGGCTACGAATCAAGCACAACAAAATCTTACACAGTACTTCAGAAGAATTGCCTTAACCGTGGAAGCAGCTGTTGGAGGACAAGAACTTGCGAACCTACCTACCTACCTCAGTTTGGATGCAAGTTTAACGATAAACTATAATACGGCCGAGCGCATTGATCTTCCACTTAAATACAGTCTTATCACCAAGACTAATTTTTTAGGGGAATTTGATAAAAAATATTCAAATAAAAAATACGATCTACTTCAAGTAATGAACGATGTTTTGGTCAATAATTTATCCCTTCAAGGAAGTCAAAAAGAAGTAGACTTAAGTGAAAAAGATGTGCAATTGGCATGGTCTAATTACATCCCAAAGATTACGGCTAATGCCACAGGAACCTAT
>CBDUKC010000264.1:0-4222 GCA_965367705.1 uncultured Maribacter sp.
GAACCCTCGACCTCCACCTTGGCAAGGTGATGCTCTACCCCTGAGCTACTTTCGCGTGATATATGTTTAATGAACATCATTCAACTTGAATGCGGGAGCAAATTTAATACATTTCTATAAATTGCAAAGAATTTTCTTTTAAAAATTGAGTCTTAATTGTGTTTTAAAAATGAATGTATCAAATAAAAAAGCTAACTCGTTGCCTTCTTGTTCTTTGTGAGCAAACGTTTAATTTCATTCAATTTCATAAGCGCTTCGACTGGAGTGAGGGTATTGATATCTAAATGAAGGATTTCTTCTTTAATTTCCTCTAAAAGTGGGTCATCTAAATTGAAAAAACTCAATTGCATCTCGTCTTGCGCCGATTGTAGTTTGTCCGTAAGTTGCTCATTGGAATGCGATTTTTCCAATTTTTTCAGGATTTTATTTGCTTTTTGAATGACCTGTTGCGGCATTCCGGCCAATTTTGCTACATGTATACCAAAGCTGTGTTCACTACCGCCAGGTATTAGTTTTCTCAAAAACAATACATTGTCCTTTAGTTCTTTTACCGACACATTGTAGTTTTTTATACGGTCAAAGGTAGCCGACATTTCATTGAGCTCGTGGTAGTGTGTGGCAAACAGGGTTTTAGCTCTAGCGGGATGTTCATGTAAAAACTCGGAAATAGCCCAAGCAATTGAAATGCCGTCATACGTACTTGTTCCTCTGCCAATTTCATCCAGCAATACTAGGCTTCTTTCGGAGAGGTTATTTAAAATAGAGGCGGTTTCGTTCATTTCGACCATAAAGGTTGATTCTCCCATGGAGATATTGTCACTGGCACCAACACGTGTAAAGATTTTATCTACATATCCTATGGTGGCAGCTTCAGCAGGAACAAAGCTGCCCATCTGTGCGAGAAGCACAATCAATGCGGTTTGCCTCAATATTGCAGATTTACCACTCATATTCGGTCCCGTAATCATAATCATCTGTTGGTTGTTCCTGTCCAGAACCACATCGTTGGCAATGTAGATTTCACCTAGTGGTAGTTGTTTTTCGATTACCGGATGTCTTCCGTTTACAATGGTTATGTCGGTAGAATCATTGAGTTCCGGGGCTACATAATTATTCTCTTTGGCTAATTGCGTAAAACCACAGAGGCAATCTAGTTGGGCAATTAGTTGTGCATTATTCTGAACGGGAGCAATATACTCTTGCATCCAGAGTATCAATTGCGAAAATAGCTGTTGTTCCAAACTCGTAATTCGTTCTTCCGCTCCTAATATTTTGGCTTCATATTCCTTAAGTTCCTCGGTTATATACCGTTCGGCGTTGACCAAGGTTTGTTTGCGTATCCATGTTTCTGGAACTTTGTCCCTGTGGGTGTTTCGGACTTCTATATAATAACCAAAAACATTATTGGAAGCAATTTTAAGAGAGGTGATTCCAGTAGCTTCCGTCTCTCTGGTGAGCATGTTGTTCAGGTAGCCCTTGCCTGTACTGGCCAATCCCCTTAATTCGTCCAACTCTTCTGAATAGCCTTCCGCAATGACGTTTCCTTTTAAAATGTTTACAGGGGCTTCCTCGTTCAGCATTTCTTTAATTTTCTCCCTAAGCAGTTCACAGGATTGCAGTTGGTCTCCAATAAGGGCTAGGGCCTTGTTTTCTGCCGCGGTCGCCAATTGTTTAATAGGTACGATTGCTTCCATGGAGTTTTTAAGCTGCACCACTTCCTTTGGGTTTACTTTGCCTGTTGAAATTTTGGAAATAAGCCTTTCCAAATCACCCATTTGAGATATGCTGCCCTGAAATTTTTCTAATAGGGATTCTTTGGCTGTCAAATGGCTAATCACCTGATGCCTACTTTTTATTTTTTGAATGTTTTTTAACGGTAGTGCCAACCAACGTTTGATCATTCTCCCGCCCATTGGAGATATCGTTTTGTCGATAACATCCAATAGGGTAACAGCATTGCTATTGTTGGAATGGTAGAGTTCTAAATTTCTGATGGTAAAACGATCCATCCAAATATATTCGTCTTCAGCAATTCGCTGCAGTGAGTTGATGTGCTGTAGCTGTCTGTGCTGTGTTTCGGATAAATAATGCAGTACGACTCCTGCTGCCACGATTCCTTGCGCTAAATGGTCTACGCCAAAGCCTTTTAAGGATTTGGTATTAAAATGATTGGTAAGGTTTTCTAGGGCATAATCCTCTTGAAATATCCAATCTTCTAAATAGAAGGTGTGGAATTGGGCTCCGAATACTTCTTTAAACTCTTTCCTATGACTTTTTGAAATAAGAACTTCATTGGGGGCAAAATTTTGAAGTAGTTTGTCTACTTGTTCTTCGCTCCCTTCGGAAGTTAAAAATTCTCCTGTAGAGATATCCACGAAGGAGACACCTATTTTCTTACGCCCAAAATGAACGGCACATAAAAAATTATTGCTCTTAGCGCTAAGGATATCGTCGTTAAGGGATACACCTGGAGTTACTAATTCCGTTACGCCTCTTTTTACGATAGTTTTTGTGAGTTTTGGGTCCTCTAATTGGTCGCAAATAGCTACGCGTAGACCTGCCTTTACCAATTTTGGCAAATAGGTGTTTAAAGAGTGATGGGGAAACCCTGCAAGTTCAGTCCGCTCGCCTCCATTATTTCTATTTGTGAGTATAATTCCTAAGATTTTTGAAGCTTTTACGGCATCTTCACCAAATGTCTCATAAAAATCTCCCACACGAAACAGCAATAACGCATCAGGATATTTGGTCTTGATGGTATTGTATTGCTTCATTAAAGGTGTTACCTTTTTTATCTTCTCTTTGCCTGCCACTTTACTTTGATCTACCTATTTTTGTTCACTAATTACGAATATATAGCATTCCCTTTGGGATTCTAATTTTTGTTGATATTTAAGGTCGATAGTTGAAAAGTATTGCAATGAGAAAGCTTAAAAATGAGGAATTGGATAGGTTGGATGTGACTCAGTTCAAGAAAGCAGAGAAAACGAAAGTAAGTATTGTCCTAGATAATATCAGGAGCCTTAATAATATTGGTTCGGTATTTAGAACGGCCGATGCGTTTCTTATAGAAAAAATTTACCTCTGCGGTATTACGGCAAAACCTCCCCACAAAGATATTCATAAAACTGCTTTGGGCGCAACGGATAGCGTTGATTGGGTCTATGTTTCCGATACATTAGCATTGATACAGGAGCTTCAGGCAGAAGGTAAAATTACCGTGGCTATTGAGCAGGCTGAAGGCGCTATATTGCTTAACGATTTTGAAACAGCAAAGGATAAGGACTACGTATTGATTTTTGGTAATGAAGTAAAGGGCGTAGATCAAAAAGTAGTAGCGGGGTGTGACGCCGTATTGGAGATTCCCCAGTTTGGAACAAAACATTCGTTGAATATTTCGGTGAGCGTTGGTGTAGTGGTATGGGACTTTTGGTCTAAATTGAATGCATAAAAAAGCCCAACTTCAGTTGGGCTTTTAAATAGTTTGAGTTAGTTAGTTTCTCGATTAAGAGAAGTGCAATAACGTAATTACAATAGTACCATGCAAGATAATTTACAAAATTCTGTTAATCCAATTGTGAAATAGCGAAGTTTTCAATGGTCTCTAGAATATATTCATAGTCCGTTGCGTTGTCAACAAAATCTAACCTAGAAACATCTATAACTAGTTGATTTTCCTTAGGATAAGTCCTAAGAAAGTCCATGTAGCCTTTGTTGATGTTCTCTAAATAATCGCCCTCGATACCTTGCTCGTAGGCCCGTCCTCTTTTTTTTATTTGTTCTAATAATCGTTCAGTAGTTTGATACAGGTAAACGTAGATTTTTGGCTTTCTAACCTCTTTGTACATGAAGTTGAAGATTTTTCGATACAATTCGTATTCTTGTTTTTGTAAGGTGACCTTTGCAAAAATGAGCGATTTGAAAATATCATAATCACTAATCATAAAATTTTTGAAGAGGTCAAATTGATTGGTGTCATCTGAGAACTGTTGGTACCTGTCTGCCAAAAAGGACATTTCTAACGGAAAGGCATATCGTGATTGGTCTTCATAAAAACTGGGCAAAAAAGGATTTTCCGCAAAACGTTCCAAGATAAGTTTGGCATTAAAGTCTTCAGAGATTTTTGTAGCTAAACTGGTTTTGCCCGCACCAATGTTTCCCTCTATGGTGATGAATTCTAAACTCGTAAAAAGAGCGGTTCTGCTCGCATATAGTTTTCCTG
>CBDUKC010000265.1:0-4170 GCA_965367705.1 uncultured Maribacter sp.
TACACAACGATTATCGTATCTAAAAACAATAAAATCGGACTTAAAAGCACGAAAATAAAGGTATTGATGGCCACAAAAATTGAAGATATTGTACGTAATTTATTCGGTTAGCGTCTGTCTCTCATGATTCTTGCCATCACCAAAATAATAATGATTACAGCAACTATGAGAACAATTTGACCAAACCCTACCTTAAGAAATATAAGATGATTCATTGTTAAGGTGCTGGATTAGGAATTTGATTATGTATTGCTTCTATCCCCTTTAGTACATCTTCTGATAGCTCTACATCTATACTAGCAATATTTTCAGTTAACTGCTTCAAAGAAGTTGCTCCAATAATATTACTAGTAACAAAGGGCCTAGTATTTACAAAAGCAAGTGACATTTGTGCTAGTGATAAGTCATTGGCCTGAGCCAATTCGTAGTATTTTTGGGTAGCCATAGTTGCTATTTCACCATTGTACCTGTTGTAATTGGGAAACAGAGCAACTCTCGACCCTTCTGGCATCCTCCCTCCTAAATATTTACCACTTAAAGCCCCAAAACCTAATGGGGAATATGCCAATAACCCTATCCTTTCTCGTATGGCAATCTCAGTAAGTCCAACTTCAAAAAGCCGGTTTAGTAGACTATATGGATTTTGAATGGTAATTGTTCTTGGTAATGTGGCGTGTACTTTGCTCTCCTCTAGATAACGCATAGTTCCCCAAGGTGTTTCGTTGGAGATACCAACGTGTCGTATTTTTCCCTCCCGTATCAAATCACGTAAGGTTTCTAGAACCTGATGAAAATTATCCTTCCAATGATCGGAAATATCGTGCTCATAACCGCGTTTGCCAAAATAATTGGTATTCCTTTCAGGCCAATGTAATTGATACAAATCAATATAATCGGTTTGTAAACGTTCCAAGCTACCCTCAACCGCATTTATGATAGACTCCCTAGAAAAACCAGTAGTACGTATAAATTTGGTATAATCACCGTTACCCGCAATTTTAGAAGCCAGCACTACCTTATCACGATTACCTGTTTTCTTAAACCAGTTCCCAATGATTTTTTCTGTATGCCCATAAATTTCAGCTTTAGCCGGGACCGGATATAACTCTGCCGCATCAAAAAAATTTACTCCTTGCTCCAACGCATAATCCATCTGCTCATGCCCTTCTTCCTCTGTATTCTGTTTGCCCCAAGTCATAGTGCCGAGGCAAATCTTACTTACTTCGATTGTAGTATGGGGAAGTTGGGTGTATTTCATGTATTATTTAATTTATTAATTTTTAAAGTCGCAAAATTAACAAATAAAATATGCTTAGACGAGGCCAAAATGCAATTCTGTTATACTGATTGCCTATGGCGTAGTATTCGTCAATAATAAAACCTGAGGAAATGAGGTAACCCCAGTATTCATGGAAATAGACATCATTTCCTGAATATTGTAGATAAAGGTTCCCAAGAGTACATCTAACTTATTATCCCCGTTGAAATCTGCCACCTCCATCGTTAGCCAATTACCATGAATAGGCACCTCCATATATGACGGCGTAAAATCCATATTTCCAATGTTTTCTAAATAAACAATACTCTCACGAGCGTTTCGATTCACCGTGTACTCAGAATAAAGCGAAGCACCTATAATGTCCAAATCCCCGTCATTGTCAAAATCGCGAACCATAGCCTTACCGCAATCGTACATGGGATAGAAAAAAGCTTCTTCAAAATTATCCTTACCATCGTTCAAAAACACGCGAATACCATGGTATGGCTTGTCTATGGAAGAATAATCCCTATTATCGCCATTAGTGACCATAATGTCTGGAAATCCATCAGAATTAAAATCGGCCAATTCAAAATAACTAGTTCCGTTTACCGCGTCAAAATCTAGCACTATTTTTTCCTTAAACGAATTATCGCCAACGTTATAATAAATTGTTATTTGCTCCCTAGCCTGTGTCATCAAAGCGATAATATCTGGTTTACCGTCTTTATTGATATCCGTTATTTCTACTTTTCTAGTACCCGGCAAGGTATTTAAAACATGTTCTTTAGAAGGGTCAAAATCATCGAACCATGAAAGTTTACCGCCATAATGACCGAAGCTACATAAAACTAAATCAGGTTTTCCATCTAGATTAAGGTCCTCGACTTCAAAATTTACCGGACGTTTTAAATTCGATAAAATTGACTCAGCACCTTTTCCAGAATCGCCATCCAAACTGTAGAGGTTGCCTAAAGACTGATCAGATGGCGAAAGTTTACCCAAAGTTAGTAACAAAGGATTTCGGTTAGTATTAAAATCTAAATGGGAAGCAGGACTATCTAAAGTATATGTATTTAAAATGCTACCCTTATTATCTAATACAAAAAGACTTTTAAAGTCTCCTACATACAAATTTGAAGACACACTATCATAACGCAATAAACTTACCTGTGGTAGCTTAGAATCGCCAATACGAATGGTCTGCGCATTAAATGGAAACGCTGTTTTGGAAGTTTCAGCAACTCTTTCTACACTAGGTAAATTCTGGGGTGCATTATCCAAATAATACTTTTGTATCAGTTTCCAATCTGTTTCCGATAATAATGGATACTCAGGGTAAACATTTAATTTTCGCACCAAGTTTGCTTCTGTTGGCTCCATGTCCTCATCCCACTGTTTACCAGCTATCTTGAGACCAAGCCTCAACCCCATATTGGGAAGAACACTATTTTTCCATGTAGGCCGATCTAGGGATTTTGGATCAGGTAGTTTATGACAAGTAGCACAATAAATCGATGCTAATTTTTTTCCTTTTTCCTGATTTTGAAGGTTTGGAGTCACTATGGTGTACTCCAAAGACAGCTCGTTTCTAGTTGATAATGCCAAAACAACAAAAATGGGAAGCCCAAAAAGTAAAAGAAATTTCTTCGTCATAACCAAAGATTATTCAATCTCAACCAAAATAGGACAGTGATCGCTATGTTTGGCTTCAGATAAGATAATAGACCTTTTTAATCTATCTTCCAGAGGCTCAGCTACCATAGCGTAATCCAATCGCCATCCTTTATTATTATTTCTTGCATTTGCTCTGTAACTCCACCACGTGTAATTATCGGGCTCTTTATTAAAATATCTAAAACTATCTATAAAACCGCTATCGATCATAGCACCTATCCACTCCCGTTCTACAGGTAAAAACCCAGAAACATTTTTAAGTCCTATCGGATTGTGTATGTCTATCGCTTCATGACAAACGTTATAATCTCCTAAAACGATTAAGTTAGGACGTTTCTTTTTTAATCCATTGAAATATTCTTGAATTTCATCCATGTAGTTTAGTTTAAACGCTAAACGATCTAAATTGGTTCCAGAAGGTAAATACATGCTCATAATCGAAATTTCGCCAAAATCTGCGCGAATGTTACGCCCTTCAAAATCCATGGTTTCTATTCCAGTACCATACTGAACATGATCTGGTTCCTTTTTGGATAAAATAGCAACCCCGCTATATCCTTTCTTCTGAGCACTATACCAATAGGTGTTGGCATATCCCGCTGCCTCAAAAACCGAAAGATCAAGTTGATCTTCTTGCGCTTTTATTTCTTGTAAGCAAACTACGTCGGGGTTCACTGCTGCCAACCAATCTAAAAATCCTTTTTTCAATGCAGCACGGATACCGTTTACATTATATGAGACAATCTTCACTTCGCAAATTTTTCTCTAAAGTAAGCATTGTTCCGTTTTTAAGCGATGAATACGGGTATTTAAATCAGGTTCAATTTCAAACCTAACAACTCAATGAAAACGCAGAAAAGTAAACAGATTTTGCCATGGGCGTCTCCCTAGGGGGTAAATTCATTTCCAAAAGGGGTTTTGTGCCGAGGTACATGGAGGTAATCTTCTGAATTCAGATAATGTGGTCGAGATGATATTTCATTAGGCTTTCGCTTTAAATCCTTACTTTTGAGTCTTTAATTTTGATAGATGAGGCTGATTTTTTTTATTCTTTTTGTCGTTAGTTTTGCTTTCTTTGGGTCGGCACAACAGCCCGTTAATAAAGATAGCATTACCCAATTGGACGAGGTTATCTTACTAGATGCCTTACGAAAACAAAATACTATTGGCATCACCCCATCAGAAATTATTTCTGCACGTACTTTTCAAAATTACAGTCCCGTATCCATGGTTCC
>CBDUKC010000266.1:0-4155 GCA_965367705.1 uncultured Maribacter sp.
TTCCGAACAAGGCTTGCATTCCTAATACTGCACCACCCAAGTTACCTGCTTCATACGCGGCATTCCCGACAACAATAGCCGCAAGGATTATCCCTACTACCCCAAATCGCAGCCATTTTGTCTTTAGCTCTTGTTTGATTACATCCGCTAGACCTTGCTGCGTAACTATTCCTAGCCTAGCTGCCATACCTTGCAGAACAATCGTCGCCACTATAGAAAGTACCATGGCCCATAACAGTGCATAACCAAACCCAACCCCTGCAAGTATACAGGCGGTAACCGTACCCGGACCAATGAATGCTGCAGCAATAAGAACTCCAGGACCACTATTTTTGAACATATCTATTTGGATTTATGTAAATATAGATGCATTAACTGAAAAAATAAAGAAAACGGCTAAGGTCATTTTCACCACAATTTTAACATGTTGGAGTGCCGTTCATCTAAAAAATTGCAGTTCGTCTAAAAGTTGGGTGCCATACATCGATCAATCATAATAATCCTAAAAATCTAAGGTTATACTAATCCCCAAACCTAAATTTAACCTACTTAATGATTTGTCTAGAATGTAAAAAAGAATTAGGCTACGTAGACCATAAAAATGCAATGGACAGCCTTGGTGTAGAACTATGTTTTGAACACCACAAACGTATGAAATCGCTTATCGTTAAAAACGACACACCCCTTGAAGCCGTGCAGTTATACTATGGCCTTAAAGAAGCTGGAATAAACGCCATGTTAGAATGGTGGGACGGCCATAAATCAATTGATATCGCTATCTCTCGCGTAAAGCTAAATATTGAAATAGACTCCGAGTATGAAAAGCTTACCGAAAAACAAGCCATTAATAATTTGGAACAAGCCATGCACTCCTTTAAAAACGGATTTACTACAATACGTATTCCACATATTGTAGTACGCTATTATCTAAACGAGACCGTAAAGAATATCGCGGGAATCATGGAAGGGCTTAAAGCCAACATAAAGATGATTTAAAACAAGCTTATGACTACTACAAAAAAAGTACTCAAAACACCACTACGCGTCTCCCTCGTAGCGCTTCTTATCGGTATGGTAATGCGAATGCTGGACTGGCCTTACGCTGCTGGTATACTTCTATCAGCGTTCCTAGCAGTTGCTATACTATACACCATTAGATTTTCAAAAAAGGAAAACAAAAAACCAGTAGCCTACATAAAAATGATTTTAGTTCTTTTTTGGACTACCAACGGATTGTTGCGCATTTTAGATTTTCCGTATACCTTACTATTTCAAATTGGAACGGCTATTACATTCGTAACCTGGTTTGCAATGGAAGGTACCGCTTATTTTATGGATGAAGACCGAAAAGCAAGAAACAGTATGGCTGAAATTTTTTGGAATTTCACCATGGTTGTCGGCGTGCTTATCATTATCGGAGGTGGACTAATGCATCTTCTAGAATGGGAATATTCCATAACCACATTAACAGTGGGACTCACCATTGTTACTGCTTATATTTTAAAAGATGTTTTTAGTCCTATAAAGGAGACGACAACCAACGAGAATAACAAAGAATTACACGTATAATAATAATCCCAGAATCTTTAATTACCTACTTTTCTAGTTCTTTTAAAGTGACTTAAGTACTCACCAGACAAAGGATTTAGAGCAAAGAGAATGGCGAGAAGCTGTTGGAATTTCCAACAGCTTTTTTTTGTTTCTTTCATTCAGGGTTTACATCGAATACCATTGGGTCCGCCAATACGCAACAGATTCTAATTCGATGATGAGACATGAACAACTTCCCTACATTTTTGTATCTTAAACCAAAATTGATAACACATGAACAATATAGATCGAAGACAATGGTTAAAAACCGCTGGACTTTCCGGTAGTTTTACTTTATTAGGAGGTTTAAGTAGTATAGCGATGGACTTGCCTATACATAACGGAAGTCCGTTTAATCCAGTGGCAAAATTAAATTCAAATGAAAACCCGTTCGGACCCTCCAAAGTAGTTCGCAAAAAAATTACGGAAGCCTTCGATAACGCTTGTAGATATCCGTCTATGGTGTTCAAACCTTTATTAGAGCAGATCGCCGAGAAAGAAGGTGTTTCCACCAAGCATATTGTAGTAACAGGTGGTTCTACGGAAGGACTAAAAGCTACAGGGCTAACCTATTGTAATGGTGGCGGAGAAATCATAGCTGCCGACCCTACATTCCAATCCATGATGACCTATGCCGAGAATTTTGGAGCCTATGCGCATCGGGTCCCTGTGGATGCCAACATGGGGCATGACTTGGAAGAAATGGAAAAAAGAATCAATTCTAAAACGAGATTGATCTTCATTTGTAATCCCAATAATCCAACAGGTACCTTGTTGGACAAAAACAAACTAAAGGATTTTTGTATTTCGGCTAGCGAGAAAACTATGGTTTTTAGCGATGAAGCCTACTATGACTTTATTACAGACCCAGACTATCCTTCGATGGTAGAACTGGTGAAGGAAAATAGGAACGTTATTGTTTCCAAAACATTTTCTAAGGTGTATGGAATGGCAGGGCTCCGAATTGGATATCTGGTAGCAAGACCCGATATCGCGTCAAGGTTACAGAAAAATATTATGGCATTCACAAACGTCCTTGCCATCGAAGCTGCAAAAGAAGCCTTGGTAGACGATGAATTTTACAAATTCAGTATTGCCAAAAATGTAGAAGCCAAAAATGCAATTTATAAAACACTTAACGACCTAGGCTTGGAATACATTGAATCACACACCAATTTTGTTTTCTTTAAAACAGGGAGACATATTGATGAAATGATGACCGCCATGGAAAAGGAAAACGTACTCATTGGAAGACCATTTCCTCCATTCTACGAATGGGCTAGAATAAGTACGGGCACTATGGATGACATGGAACTGTTTGATAAGGGGCTTAGGAAGGTGATGCGGAGTTAAGCAATCTAAGCTAAAACATAGGCCTCAGGCCAGACTTTAAATGGTTCACATTTTAATTTTATCAATCCCAATATAACGTGTAGCACATACACGCTTATTCCACTTTATTGACAAACCAAGCACCAATGAAAAAAATCCTTTACTCACTTTTAATTCTTGTATGCATACTTGTCGTAATTCTGTTATTCAATACGCTAACGCTTAGCTCCAAACAAGTAGCATCTGAACCGTTTGAAAAGGTATCTGTTTCAAATGCTGTATATACCAATCTGTCTAAAGCCATACAATATCCAACCATCTCGTATAGTGAAGATGCCATTCCGGATTCTACGGCATTTTATGGTTTCCATCAATTTCTAGCAGAAACCTTCCCATTGGTTCATGAAAACCTTCATCTGGAAAAAATAAACGAGTATAGTTTGCTATACACTTGGAAAGGCACCGATACGAGTAAGAAACCAATCATCTTAATGTCACACCAGGACGTGGTGCCTGTTGATCAGCCTACCTTATCCGATTGGGAAGCTGGGCCATTTGAAGGGAAGATTACCGCTACAGATATTATAGGCAGAGGAACCTTGGATGATAAAGGGACTTTAATGGCCTTATTAGAATCTGTAGAGCAATTGCTAAAAGAGTCTTTTGTCCCATCCCAAACTATTTACCTTGCTTTTGGCCATGATGAGGAAGTTGGTGGTGCAAATGGTGCTGCCCAAATTGCCAAATTGTTGAAAGAAAGAGGAGTTAAAGCATCCATGACCTTGGACGAGGGCGGTTTTCTAGCTGACGGTTTAGTACCCGGAATAGACAAAACCGTGGCTATCGTAAACCTCGCGGAAAAAGGATTCGCCTCTTTTAGACTCATCGTGGAGACCAAAGGCGGACATAGTTCCGCACCCCCAAAAGAAAACACCATAGGGATGCTAGCCCAGGCCATTGTTGATCTTGAAGCGAATCAATTACCTTATAAACTAGTAGCACCTGTAAATCATCAATTGGAGTATATGGGCGCCGAACTTCCATTTCTAAAAAAAGTAGCCTTTGCAAATCCTTGGTTGTTCAAAAAACCAATTCTTGAAGCATTGAACGCCCATACCACCACGGCAGCAACGATTATTGGTGGTGGTGTCAAAAATAACGTGATTCCCACGGTGGCAGAAGCCACCATCAATTTTAGAATTTTACCTGGGGAGACTATTGCATCGGTAAAAG
>CBDUKC010000267.1:0-4128 GCA_965367705.1 uncultured Maribacter sp.
AAAGCATATGAAAAAACAATCCTTCCGTTACTAGCAAAAGAATAGTATTTTTAATCACATCAAGTTTTACAACAAACATCTAAAAATGAAAAAAATAGTTTTTCTAGCCGTTTTAATTTCAACATCCATTTCTCTACATGCTCAAAAAGAGGGTGAAAAAGAAGATATTAAACCAATTCCAAAAGCCAAGTCCTTTATAACCAAGCATGAAGGTGTTTTTGGCGGCAAAACAATTAACTATACGGCAACGGCAAAAGAAACCTTTCTAACCAACAAAGAAGGTGATTCCGTTGCTGCGTTTTGGTCAGTGGCCTACACTAAAACTACTATGGGTGCGGTAGGAAAGCGACCTGTAACCTTTGTCTTTAATGGGGGGCCTGGCTCCGCTTCTATGTGGTTGCACTTGGGCTTTTTTGGTCCTAAATTGGTGCGTACGGATTCAGATGCCAAAAAAGATGATGGCGCAGCACCGTATAATTTGGTGAACAACGAACATGGTTTGTTAGATCTTACCGATTTAGTGTTTATAGATCCTGTGGGAACAGGTTATAGTCGTTTGGTTGGAAAAGGGAAAGGGAAAGATTTTTATGGTCTTAACGAAGACGTAAACTCGTTTGCACAGTTTATACGCACATGGGTGACGGAAAACGAGCGTTGGTTCTCTCCTAAATACTTAGCAGGGGAAAGTTACGGAACTACAAGAGCGGCGGCCCTAGGCAAGGCCCTGGAAGGTTCGGGGCAGAATATGGCCCTGAATGGAATGATATTGATTTCACAGGCCCTAGATTATGCGGGTTCTACCTCTGTGCATCATAATATGACCTCTTATATTACATACTTGCCCAGTATGGCTGCCACTGCATGGTATCATAAAAAAGCAGGGCAAGGTAAGACTTTAGAGGCCTTTGTGGAAGAGTGTAGAGCATTTACATACGACACCTATACACCGGCGCTGTACAAAGGAAATCTCTTAAGTGCTAACGAAAAAGAAGCCGTAGCAGAGCAATTGGCCTATTTTACAGGCCTAGACAAAAAATACATTCTACAGTCTAATTTGCGGATACTCATGGGTCGGTTTCAAAAAAAGCTGCTAGAAGACAAGGGCTTGGCCATTGGTCGCTTAGACGGCAGGTTTATGGGCGACGAGGCCGATAAGTTTTCCGAACGTCCCCATTTGGGCGATGCGGCAAGCTACCAAATTAGTTCAGCCTATACCGCTTCTTTGAACCATTACCTAGCGTCCGAATTAAAAGTGAAAATGGATAGGCCTTATATTACTTCCGGTGGTGGTAGTAACTGGCGATGGCGAACAGTGCCAGACGGACAATACTGGGAGCCTATGCCGGTAAATACCGCGCCTCATTTGGGTGAGACCATGCGCCGGAATCCGGCAATGAAAATTTTGGTTGCAAGTGGTTACTATGATTTGATTACGCCTTTCTTTGATGCCGAATATACCTTTGCACGAAATGGAATTGTAACAGACAAGGTTCAAATGAGCTATTTCGAAGCAGGCCATATGATGTATACGCACGAACCAGATTTAATAAAGCTGTCTAAAGATATTCGAGAATTTTTAACCAGCGACTAATGTGTTCTTTGAAAAAAATACTGTGTGTTGTTGGGTGCTGTATGTCTATGTTGCTCTTGTTTCCGCAAAACGTTTCGGGCCAAGTAGCAAAAGAGCTTTCCCTAGAAAATGGTGTCTCCTTGGTTGTACTGGGAACAGCACAAGATGCTGGTTCGCCTCATATCGCCTGTGAAAAAGAATGCTGTGCAGCCTTATTCGATGCTCAGGACACCTCTCGAAAAGTAGTGTCATTAGGTCTTGTGGATGCTTTAGCTCAGCAATCGTTTTTGCTTGAAGCTACTCCGGATATCACTACCCAATTACGGGAATTACGTGAGTTTTCAGGGTTCCAAACTACCGATATTCCCAATGGAATTTTCCTAACACATGCCCACATTGGCCACTACACCGGTCTTATGTTTTTGGGCAAGGAAGCCACGAACGCCAAACAAGTCCCCGTTTATGCCATGCCTAAAATGGCCTCTTTTTTAGAAACAAACGGTCCCTGGAGCCAATTAGTTTCAAATAAAAATATAAGCCTAAAACCCCTAAATACTAATCAGGAAAGACAACTAACCCCAAATCTAAAAATTGTTCCATTTACCGTACCCCATAGGGACGAATTTTCGGAAACCGTAGGCTATAAAATTATAGGCCCTACGAGGAGTGCGCTTTTTATTCCCGATATCGATAAATGGGAAAAGTGGGAAAACAGTATTGTTTCCGAAATAGAGAAAGTAGATTACGCATTTTTAGACGCTACTTTTTACGATGGAAAGGAAATTAACAATCGTGATATTTCTCAAATCCCACATCCATTTGTCATCGAAAGCATGACACTTTTTAACAATCTCGCTCCCTTAGAAAAAAAGAAAATCCATTTTATACATTTTAACCATACCAACCCCTTGTTGCATATAGAAAGTGAGCAGTCTGCAGCAGTTTTGAAAAAAGGATTTCAAATTGCAAGAAAGGGTCAACGTTTTGAGCTATAATATGTATTGATATGATAAAAATTAGAATTCTAGTCGTGGGCTGCGGTAATATGGGCACATCACATGCACGCGCCTACCATCAATTGGAACATTTTGAGATTGTTGGACTTGTGAGTCGAAAGCCGGAAAGTCGTGAAAAACTCTCGGCGGAATTGGGGGGCTATCCTACCTTTGAGGACTATGCAGCGGCCTTGGCAGAAACAAAGCCAGATGCCGTTTCCATCAATACCTATCCAGAAACACATGCCGATTATATTCGCACTGCTTTAAGCGCAAATGCACATGTATTTGTCGAAAAACCCTTGGCCTTGACCGTGGAAGATGCACAAAGCCTTGTAAACTTGGCATTAGCAAAGAATAAAAAGATGGTGGTTGGGTACATTCTTCGCGTACATCCCGCTTGGGCGAAATTTGTCTCGTTAGCCCGCTCCTTAGGGAAACCATTGGTCATGCGCATGAACCTGAACCAACAAAGTTCTGGCGCTACGTGGTACACCCATAAACAGTTGATGAACTCTATGTCACCTATTGTGGATTGTGGCGTGCATTATGTGGATATCATGTGTTTGATGACGCAATCGACCCCTGTAAGCGTTAGTGCTATTGGAGCGCGGTTATCGGACGAAATTGATTCAAAAATGTATAATTACGGTCAGCTTCAAGTGCGTTTTGAAGATGGTTCCGTAGGATGGTACGAGGCAGGCTGGGGACCTATGATGAGCGAAACCGCTTTTTTTGTGAAAGATGTCATCGGGCCAAAAGGATGTGTTTCTATAATCGACGAGGCAAAAGGCGATTCCGATAGTGTAGACGACCATTCCAAAACAGGTGCATTAAAACTTCACCATAGTGCGTTAGATGCAAATGGGAGCTTTACCAAATCGGACGAGTTTATCGACACCTCCGACGAACCAGACCATGATGGACTATGTTTGTTAGAGCAAGAATATTTTTTAAAAGCGATACAGGAAAATTTAAATTTAAAAAACCATTTACGTGATGCCGTGAATAGCCTGCGCATTGTTTTGGCTGCAGATGAATCTTTTAGAACCGGAAAGACGGTGGAGTTATAGCATCCTTTTCTGCCAAAAGCTGCTTGTTTTTCTAGAAAATACAATTATTTAAAAACGCTAACCTGCCTCAAATCGATTAAATCTTTGTCTTCTTGTTTTAAAATACGTTTGGTACGCAAGTAACGGTTCACATTGTGTTCGTCGTAATTCTTAGCTTCTTTGTCTACGCTACTAACTCTGACCATGTCCGAAGCATGGATAAATTCATTATTGCCAATCCACATGCCTACATGTACCACTTTTTCCTTTTTAGCATCGGTTGCTTTAGTGCCAAAAAACAATAAATCACCCCGTTCTAACAATTCAAAATTTCCGGTATCGTCAATTGGTTTTCCAGTATGTACCTGCTGTGACGCATCCCTTGGGATAACCATTCCGTTTAAGAAATAAATCGTTTTTGTAAACCCGCTGCAGTCCATACCCTTTGTGGAAGTGCCACCCCATAAATAAGGTACGCCCATAAATCGTTTGGAGGTGGCCACCAAAGCAT
>CBDUKC010000268.1:0-4108 GCA_965367705.1 uncultured Maribacter sp.
GGAAGTATCACCTCATCTATAAAGCCTCTTTCTGCAGCACTATAGGGATTGGCGAATTTATCCGCATACTCCTTTTCCTTTTCCGCAAGTTTCGCGGCAGGATCTTCGGCATTGGCGATTTCCTTTTTGAATATGATTTCACTGGCCCCTTTTGCGCCCATCACAGCAATTTCAGCGCCTGGCCAAGCATAGTTCATGTCTGCGCCAATATGTTTGGAATTCATCACATCGTAGGCACCTCCATAGGCTTTTCTCGTAATCACCGTGATTTTGGGTACGGTAGCTTCGCTTAAGGCATATAACAACTTAGCCCCGTTCGTTATAATTCCGTTCCATTCTTGGTCGGTTCCCGGTAAAAATCCAGGGACATCTACCAAGACCAACAAAGGAATATTAAAGCAGTCACAAAAACGGGTAAAGCGAGCCGCTTTTTTGGAAGCATTAACATCTAAAACACCCGCTAAACTATTGGGCTGGTTGGCAACAACACCAACGCTTCTACCGCCTATTCTTGAAAAACCAACTACGATGTTTTCTGCATAGTCCTTATGGATTTCAAAAAACGAATCTTCATCTATGATTCCCTTGATCACCAAGCGCATATCATAGGGCTGATTGGGATTTTCTGGTACGATTTGCTCCAACTCCTCTCGAATCTCGTTTCCAAATTCCATGGGTAATAGCGCCGGCAATTCCTCACAATTCTGTGGCATATAGGATAGCATTCCCTTTATTTGAGCAATACACTCCATATCGTTCGCCGCTGTCAAATGGGTAACGCCCGACTTCGTAGCATGTGTTGCCGCACCGCCCAACTCCTCTGATGTTACTTCCTCATTGGTAACCGTCTTTACTACGTTAGGTCCTGTAACGAACATGTAGCTAGAATGTTCTACCATTAAGGTGAAATCTGTCATGGCAGGGGAATACACCGCCCCACCGGCACAAGGCCCCATAATCCCTGAAATTTGTGGAATTACACCAGAAGCCATTACGTTTTTATAAAAGATATCTGCATAGCCTCCTAGGGAACGTACCCCTTCTTGAATTCGCGCACCACCACTATCATTTAGGCCAATCATAGGTACGCCTATTTTCAAGGCCATATCCATCACCTTACATATTTTCTCTGCATGCGTTTCTGAAAGTGCCCCACCAAATACCGTAAAATCTTGTGCAAAGACACATACTTGCCTCCCGTTGATTGTTCCGTACCCTGTTACCACCCCATCACCATAGAACTTTTGCTTATCCATACCAAAATCGGTGGTTCTATGGGTAACAAGAGCGCCCAGTTCTTCAAAAGAGCCTTCATCCATTAAAAAATGAATGCGTTCCCGTGCCGTTAACTTCCCTTTAGCGTGTTGTTTTTTTATACGTTCTTCTCCACCACCTGCTTTGGAGGCAGCCAATTTAGCTTCTAGGTTTTTTATCTTATCGCTCATACGCCAGCTCTTATCTTTTTTAGCTTCTATTTTGTTTCCAATCTTGGGATGCAGCCATTGGCACTTTTAGGCTTGCTTTTTGATCCAAGTATAGTTGTAATCCTACCATAGCCGCTATTTTCTTTTCTTCTTCATATTTAGCGGTCAATGCTTCTGGGCTGTAATGGTGTTGAACAAAATGGGTGTCAAAATTACCCGATATAAACGCCTCATGTTCGCAAACAAATTTCCCAAAAGATAGGGTCGTAGCTACTCCTTCTACCCGATAGTCATCAATGGCTTGTACCATTAACTGTATGGCTTCTTCCCTAGTTTTTCCATAGGTGATTAATTTTGCAATCATAGGGTCGTAGTACATCGGGACTGTCATCCCTTCTTCAAAACCATCATCTACTCGAATCCCTTCGCCAGTAGGGGTTTTGTAGGTAGATAAAGTTCCAATGCTCGGCATGAAATTCTCCAGCGGGTCTTCTGCATATACCCGTACTTCCACCGCGTGTCCTTTTATGCTTAGATCGGATTGCTTGAATGTTAGGTGTTCTCCTCTTGCTATTTTCACCTGCTGCTCCACCAAATCCAAGCCGGTAATAAGTTCCGTTACGGGGTGTTCTACTTGCAAGCGCGTATTCATTTCCAAGAAATAGAACTTTTTATTTTCGTCCAATAAGAACTCCACCGTTCCTGCCCCTACATAATCACAGGCTTTCGCTACACGTACCGCAGCAGCTCCCATGGCGGAACGAATTTCTGGTGTCAAGACGCAGGAAGGCGCTTCTTCTACTACTTTTTGGTGTCTACGCTGCACGCTACATTCGCGTTCAAAAAGATGCACCACATTACCGTGGGTATCTGCTAAAATTTGGATTTCTATATGACGTGGAGAACCTACATACTTCTCTATAAATACAGCTCCGTCCCCAAAGGCCGCAACGGCCTCGCCTATGGCGCGGTCCATTTGCTCCGGAAGTTCTTCTAAATTATCTACCACACGCATCCCTTTACCTCCGCCACCGGCAGCTGCTTTAATAAGGACAGGAAAGCCAATTTCTCCAGCAACTTTCTTAGCAAGGTCTTTATCTGTAATAGCTTCTTCTATACCGGGCACCATGGGGATATCAAAGGACTTTACTGCTTCCTTCGCAGCCAATTTATTTCCCATGATTTGGATGGCATGCGGTTTAGGTCCAATAAATGTAATTCCGTTATCCGCTACCAATTGTGCAAAAACAGCATTTTCACTTAAAAATCCATATCCCGGATGTATGCCGTCCGCTCCGGTTTGTTTTGCAGCGGCAATGACTTTCTCCATGACCAAATAGGATTCGGACGAAGGAGCCTTACCTAATAAAACAGCTTCATCGGCAAATTTTACATGTGGTGCGTTACGATCAGCTTCGGAATAGACGGCCACCGTTTTTATTCCCATCTTCCGTACGGTCTTCATCACCCTTAGTGCAATTTCACCCCGATTGGCAACTAGTATTTTTTTCATTTCTTCTACGCTTTTATGGAGACTCCTAGGATTCCATCTCAATGATTAGTTGTCCTTTATCTACCGTATCACCAACGGTCACTTCTATTGATTTAATGGTGCCGGCTCCCTGGGCTAAAATTTGATTTTCCATTTTCATGGCAGCAAGCACCAGTAAGGGTGTGCCTTCTTCAATCTCGTCTCCCGGGTGTACCAAAATATCCATAATTAAACCTGGCATAGGCGCTTTTATGTTCTTGGCTTTTTGTGAGGCTCCGGATAACAAGCCCATTTTATCAATTAATTCATCGTAACGATCACTGATTTTTATATCGTAGGTATTTCCATTGATTGTCAGCCTAAGGCTTCGTTCGTCAAAATTAGTCGCTTCCAGGGTTACATGATAAGCAGTAGTAGCTCTTAAAACATGAAAATCCGTAGCACTCATTTTTTGCAAATCCATATCGGCTATATCATCCGCTCTCAAATCAAATTGGGTATCGTTTACGGTAACGCTATACTTTTCCATACTCTTTATGTGTCAAATAAAAATCCAGAAACCTCTTACAAGCAAACTATTGCCTAAAGAACTGTGAACTTTTAAACGTGCTCTAATTTACGACTAGTAAATCGTACCGTCAAACCTTAAACTAGGCTTTGTCTTTCCTTTCGTAGAAAATCTTTCCATTTTCCCAAACACGCCTATTTTCCTGCTATTCTCACCAAAAAGGAAAAACAGCGTGGTATACTTTGTAAAATACATCTCTAAATGTGCAGAACTTTATGCCCTAGAAGCGATGCTCAACCTACATCGATCTATCAATAACACCTACATATTAGGGTTTGGATAGTTATCCGATTGATCTTCTATACGTTCATCCATACAGACGAAGTCCTTTTCCACTAAAATAGCGAGTTGATTTTCTATATCCGTGGCTACGGTAGTATTGTAAGCCACTCGCGCACTGTCAAACCAATTTTGTTTGGCCTCCATAGGCATAAAGACCGTAATCCTATCCGCAGTGTATCTTGCCTCAAGATCTGTGACACCTTCCTTCGCTTCCAAGCGATAGCGTAAGCTGTTAGCACCAAAATCAATCCTTTCTTCACAGCGTCCTTCTTTACAAAACGTAGCTACTTCAGACTTGGTTAAACGGATGCGTATGGAATTTCCTTTGATTCTGATTTTCAT
>CBDUKC010000269.1:0-4107 GCA_965367705.1 uncultured Maribacter sp.
CCACGAGTACTAATTTTTCTGTAGATGCTAAACGAACTATTGCTCTAAAAGCCAATCAACTATTTGTACCAGAAGGTGAGCAAGGCACTGGAGTATATAACATAAATACTGGAGAACTTGAAGAACGTCTGCCAATTCTTGTAGATCCTGATAATATTGCTTTTTCTGATAAAGTGACAAATGCCATAGCTGTTAACGGTAATACTACCCTTATGGCTAATGGAGGAGCTGGTTTAGCTATTAAAGTAACGAACGACATAGTAGATTTAATGGGTGTGGTTGAGTTGAGTGGTTCTATCAATTATGTAGTAGCTGATGGCGACTATGTATTTGCCGCTTCAGGTGCATCAGGATTACAAATTATAAGTAAGATCAGATCAGATGAGAGTACGATTATACCAGAGGGCAATTATATTATAAGAGCAAGACATAGTGGTCGTGCTTTGGCTTTGTCTAGTGTATCCACAGAAAACGCAATTGATATCGTACAGCAAAGCACAGTTGGGGAGGCTGAAAATGAACAGTGGAATTTAGAAATTCTTGACTCCGGTGCGTATGTTATTAGATCTATGTATTCAAATAAGGCCTTTCAAATGGTACCAGGATCTCGGTTCAATAATGTTGAACAGTGGGAATATGAAGGGGAGGCTAGTCAACAATGGGCTATAGAACCAGCTGCAGAAGATGGTTATTTTTATATTAGAAACCTTTCTGATAATAGATATGCCGATGTTTTTGGTAGAAGGACTGCAGCAGGAACCACTATAATTACATGGCCATTTCACGGAAGGGATAATCAACAATGGCAATTTGAGCGTATAGACGAGTAAATGACTTCGTAGTCTAGTTCTTCTTTTTAAATATTCCAAACAGTTCTTTCCCCTGCCTTGGCTTTATGGAATTATAGCAGGGTTCAAAAACTATGGTTTTGAAATATGGATTTAGATAGCTAAGATAAAGGGACCTATCTCCTCCAAAGGGTCGTTTTTCCATATCACCAGTAAGGGGAAAATTAAACCAGAGACCTACTAATTTTCCAGAAGCTTGTAAGAGTGATGCCATATGTTTTGAATACGCTGAACGATTTTTATCCGTAGGAATAAAAGAGCAAAAAAAGGTCTGTTCTAGAATGAGGTCATAGTTTCCTTTATGGTCAAAAAAGTTCCCATGTATGAGCTGCTTGTCAGGAAAATCAGGATTTCTTTTTTTAAAGTCTTTTAAGGGGACTTCAGATATATCAATAATGATAACATTTTTATAGCCTTTACGCCACAAATACTCCGCCTCATAGGCATTGCCTGCTCCAGGGATTAATATGTGTAGGGAGCTATCCGTTAGCTGGTCTATATATTCTTTTAAAGGGGTAGATGGATAGCCTATATCCCAACCTGTATTTTGATTTAGATAGCGTTCTGTCCAATACTGTTTATCGTTTTTCATTTGATATGAAGCCTAATTACTCTAAGTCGGTCTAAGTTGGGTTCAAAAGTAAATCACAAGTTTTATACTAAAAAATTAACTGGTACCTCTAGTTTTTAATTCAGATAACCACATATACATTTCCTCTTTGTACTATACCAGCAATTACCTATCTTCCAGCACTTTTAATTTTTACTAAAATAAAAAATGAAAAACCATTTATTCGTCGCAATTTGCTTTTTATGCGCTAGCGCTATTCAAGCTCAAGTAGCTCCTCAATGGGCTAGGTATTCCGCAATCTCGCCAGATGGCGAAACCATTGCATTTACTTACAAAGGAGATATTTACAGTGTTCCTACCCAAGGAGGGGTTGCCAGCCAGCTTACGTTTCATACGGCACATGATTATGGTGTGGTTTGGAGTACCGATGGCACATCTTTGGCCTTTGCCTCTAACCGCTTTGGTAATTTTGATGTCTTTACAATGGATGCTAAAGGTGGATCAGAAAAGCGACTCACGTTCCATAGTACGGATGAGATGCCTTATACTTTTTCAGCGGATAATACATCGGTTCTTTTTGGAGCGGCTCGGCAAGATGCGGTTACGCACAGACAATATCCTATGAGTAGGCAGCCAGAACTGTACAGTGTTCCCGTGGTGGGGGGTAGGGTAGATCAGGTGCTCACCGTTCCAGCGGAGGAAGTGCAGGTAAATAGAGACGGTACACAATTAGTATATCAGGACAATAAAGGATTTGAAGATCCCCTTAGAAAACACCATGTTTCAGCGATTACAAGAGATATTTGGAAATATGATGTTGCTACTGGTGAACATACCATGCTAACCTCGTTTAAGGGAGAAGATAGAAATCCGGTATTTGCTCCTAATCAACAAAGCTTATACTATTTAAGCGAGGCTAGCGGGTCTTTTAATGTGCACAAACTGAGTTTGGACAACCCAGCTGAAACGGAGCAGTTGACGATATTTAAAACGCATCCAATTCGTTTTTTAAGCATAGGTGGTGATACCATGGCATTTAGTTATGATGGAGAATTGTACCGATTTAAAGAAGGGACAGAACCAGAAAAAATAGACATCATTGTCCGAACTCAAAATGCTGAAAATGCGGTAGAATATATAAGCGTTAATGGAGGTGTTCGCGAGATGGATATTGCTCCAAATGGCAAGGAAATTGCATTCATTAGCAGAGGCGAGGTATTTGTTACCTCCGTGGATGGTTCCCTAACCAAACGATTGACCAATACGCCAGAACAGGAGCGATTTGTAAAATTCACAACAGATGGTAAGTCGCTCGCATATGCGAGTGAAAGAAACGGAAAATGGTCTATTTACAAGTCATCCAAGGTCAGAGCGGAAGAGCCCTATTTCTTTGCGGCTACGCTGATACAAGAAGACACCCTTTTAGCTAAAAAAACAGATGTCTACCTTCCGGAGTTTTCTCCAGATGGTGAATCCATGGCTTATATAGAAGGGCGTCGGACATTAAAAGTCAGAAACCTAAAAACAAATTCTGAAGTTACATTGTTGACCCCGAACGAATTATTTCACTTTTCTGATGGAGATAAAAATTATCAATGGAGTCCGGATAGTAAATGGTTGTTGGTAGATTGGGGCGTAACCTTAAGCAATAATGAGATTCTATTGATATCCGCCGATGGTAAAACGCGAATGAACCTTACAGAAAGTGGGTATGCGGATGTTGCCCCTAAATGGGTTAATGAAGGAAAACAACTGATTTGGTTTGCCAATCGCGAAGGACTTAAAAGTTATGCCACGAGCGGTAGTACGGAATATGATGTGTATAGCATGTTTTTAACCCAGGATGGATGGGATAAATTCAACATGTCTAAAGAGGAGTATGACTTACTTAAATTGATTGAAGAAGGCGATAAAAAGGAAGATGACGAATCCGATGACAAAGCGGATAAAAATAAAAAGAAGAAAGAAGATACCAAAGACGACAAAAAGGTAAAGCCTTTACAATTCGACATGGAAAACATGCGTGAGCGTAAGGCCAGACTAACCATTCACTCTTCCAAGCTAAGTGATGCGGTCTTGTCCAAAGATGGAGAAAAGTTATATTATTTAACACGCTTTGAAAAGGATTTGAATCTGTGGGAAACAGAAATACGTACCAAAAGCACCAAAATGCTGATTGGGCTAGATGCAAAATCGGGAAGTTTGTCTTGGGATGATAAACAGGAAAACCTCTTTTTATTGTCTGATGGGAAAATATCCAAAATTGATACGACAGGAAAGAAAAACGAGCCGGTAAAAATCGACGCTGAAATGATTTTGGATGCGGATGCGGAACGTCAACATATGTTCGACCATGTTTGGTTGCGTACCAACGGAATTTTTTACACCTCCGATTTTCATGGTATTGATTGGAAAGCGATGCGAACCGAGTATCAAAAATACATACCGCATATTGGAAATTCTTATGAGTTCGCGGAGCTGTTATCGGAACTGTTGGGCGAACTAAATGTATCCCACGCCGGAGGTAGGTTTAACGATGATATCAAAAACGGAGACAAAACAGCATCTTTGGGCATTTTTAGAGATTATACACACCAAGGGAACGGGATTAAGATTAGCGAAGTTTTAAAAGGAGGACCTTTGGACAAAGCTGGTTTTGACTTAAAACCGGGGATGATTATTGAAAAA
>CBDUKC010000270.1:0-4073 GCA_965367705.1 uncultured Maribacter sp.
ACGCTTCGTTCATCTCCAACATGTGAAGTGCATACAAGTTCGCGTTGTGTTTTTTAGCAATAGCGGCAGCTACTTTGAATGCATATTCTGATTGATTAGAAAAATCAATGGGTACAACTATATTTTCCATAGTGATAGTTTTAAAGGTTCATATTTAGGTTAGACCGTCATTGAAAACAATCTAGTATCGGGCATTTTTTTATGTAATCGTATGTCGAAGGCCATACAAACATTGCGCACAAAAGGTCTTCCTTTAGGCGTTACTTTAAGTTGATGGGGATTAATTTCTATAAGTCCGTCCTTTCGCATACTTTCTAATTGTTGTAGTGCAAATGGAAGATCCGAAAACTGCATCTGCTCATTAAACCAAGAGGTCTCAAGATCACACATAAGGTTGAGTATATGCTTACGGATGATTTCATCCTCGGTCGTCAGGATATGTCCTTTAAATACAGGTATTACATCGTTTTCCACAAGACGTTTGTATTCATCTAAATCTTTCACATTTTGTGCAAAGCCATACCAACTATCACTAATGCTGGAGGCGCCTAAACCTATCATTAATTGTGTTTTTGAAGCGGTATAGCCCATGAAATTTCGATGTAGCCGACCTTCTTGAGTAGAGGTATATAAGTCGTCGGTTTCTAGAGCAAAATGGTCCATTCCTATTTCTTGATATCCAAGTTCACCCAGCAAGGACTTTCCGGTTTCATATTGTTGTCTTTTAATTTCTCCGGAAGGCAAATCGGAATCTTTGTAGCCCCTTTGGCCGTTTCCTTTAATCCATGGTACATGGGCGTAACTATAAAAAGCCAACCTGTCTGGAAGTAAGGAATTTGTTTTGGTTATGGTTTCGACCACATGACTCATGGTTTGGTGTGGCAATCCGAAAATAATATCGTGTCCCACAGAGGTATAACCAATTTCACGTGCCCACTCCGTAACTTTTTTTACATTTTCGAATGGCTGCAGTCGATTGATTGCCTTTTGTACTTTTTCATTATAATCTTGTACGCCATAGCTTACTCTTCTAAATCCAACATTATACAATGCTTGTAAATGTTCTTTAGTAGTATTGTTTGGGTGTCCTTCAAAACTAAATTCATACGTTTCTGCCTTTTGTGCTTTCGACAAAATACCTTCGATAAGAATCGTTAAATTTTCTGGACTAAAAAAAGTAGGAGTCCCACCTCCTAAATGTAGCTCTTTGATTATAGGTGTTTCCGGAAATAGGGCGAGGTATAAAGACCATTCCTTTAATACCGATTCTATATAGGGTAATTCAACTTCATGTCGCTTTGTGATTCTTTTATGGCATCCGCAAAAGGTACACATGTTTTCACAAAATGGTAAATGGATGTAAAGGCTAATACCTTCGGCACTATTCGATTCTGCAAAGCTCTTTTTAACAGAAGCCTCCCAGTTTTTACCTGTAAAGGAATCTAAGTCCCAATAGGGTACAGTGGGGTAACTTGTATATCTAGGTCCGGGAACATTATATTTCTGAATAAGGCTGCACATTAACGTTACAATTTGTTACAAAGGTAAAGTCCATGCGTGTCAAAAAATATGACAAATGTCATACTGCTGAGTTACAGTAGAACACCGAAGTATAAAAGCAAAGCAGTTCTTACTTGAAAACCACAATTAATATGTTGCTTTCATCCATTCATAGGGCTTGCGTTTTAGCCAGAGGCCACGTGTGAAATCTGGAAAATCCTGTGGTTCTCCGTTGTTGGCAATAGAAAGTTCAGATAAGGGTGTTACTGCGCTCCATGCCGCGGCATCATATGCATCCATGGGTGGTGCTATATTGGCCTTGGCAGATTCTACAAAAGAATTAAGTACAAAGAAATCCATACCACCATGTCCGGCATCCAAGGCATATTCGCCATATTTTTTCCAAAGGGGATGGTCATATTTTTTCAACCAAGGTGTAGCCTCGTCCCATTTGTGGGACTCTGATTCTCCTTCTATATACATTCTATTTCCATCAACTTCCCACAAACCATTTGCACCCTGTACCCGAAATCCTAAGGAGTAGGGCCTAGGTAAATTGCAATCGTGGGTAATCATAATGGTTTCCCCATTGGCGGTATCAATAGTGGTGGTAATTACATCACCTTGTTTAAATTTTATTTTGGCGTTAGGGTGCTCTTCACCCCCTACAGCTACAATATAATTGTGCAAACCAATACTTTTGCTGGCGTGCGAGGTTAGGGACATCAAACGATTCCCACGGTTTATATCGGCCATGGCGGCCACTGGGCCTAAGCCGTGTGTTGGATATACATCGGCATTTCGTTTGACGGAATGCGCGGTACGCCATTTGGCTTCCGAGATTCCCTTTTCTCCAAATTCTGCACCTTTGCCATAAGCCGTTTTTCCATCATTGAATTTTACAAAACGCAGGTCATGCTGATAACCACATCTAAAATGAACAAGCTCCCCAAACACATTTTGCTTTACCATATTTAAGACGGCAAGGACATCCCTGCGATAATTCACATTTTCTAGAATCATCAAATGGCTGCCGGTGGCCTCATGTGTATTTACCAAGTCCCAGCACTCTTCTAGTGTATTGGAGGCAGAAACCTCTACACCTGTGTATTTGCCTGCTTTCATAGCATCTACAGCCATACGGGTGTGCCATAGCCAGGGCGTAGCTATGATTACGGCATCTACTTCTTTAAGTTCTAAGAGGTTCTTATAATCGTAATCGTTTTTGCCAAAAACCTGTGCGGCTTTTGCTCCAGCATTTGATATCAACTCCTTAGCAATAGTAATGCGTGCAGGATCTACATCACAAATGGCTGTAATGTTTACATCTTTTCGTAACAAAAGGTTTTGTAAGTGGTTCGTGCCTCTTAATCCCGCTCCTATGAGGGCAACATTTAATTTATCCGCGGGACTAATGATGTTGGTGGCAAAACTTGGAATGGCACAAAGGCCAGCACCAGCAAGCGATGTGTTTTTGATAAAAGTACGTCTAGAGCTCATGTTGTATTTCGATTGAGCTATGAAAATAGGAAAAATAGACATCATTCTAAAAGATATTATAACATTGAGATCAGAGATCAACCTAATATAATGACCATATATCCAAATTGGCTGTATTTTTTAAAGACAATCCTTACTTTTACAGCTTAAATACTAGAACCATGACATTACTTTTAATGGCGGCCGGAAGCGGAAGCAGATACGGAAAACTAAAACAATTTGATGAGCTTGGCCCTCAAGAGGAATTCCTAATGGAGTTTGCTATTTATGACGCCTTAAAAAATGATTTTGATCAGATTGTGGTAATTACAAAGGCAGAAAACGTAGATTTTTTAACGGAATACCTTAGTGAAAAATTACCTAAAAATATAAAACTGAACATACTGGCACAGGAATTAACAGACTTGCCAGAAGGTGTAAAATTTGAGGGAGAACGTAAAAAGCCCTGGGGGACTGCTCATGCTGTTTGGACGGCAAGAAATGTAATCAATGGTCCATTTGTGGTTATCAATGCCGATGATTTCTACGGACAATCCGCTTATAAAAAGGCAGCCGATTTCATGAGGTCCAATGATACTGCTTATTCTTTATTAGGATATACATTAAAGGATACCCTTTCGGAACATGGATCGGTATCAAGGGGTGTTTGTAAAGTATCAGGTGATGATTTACTTTCTGTACAAGAGCGATTAAAACTGGTTCATAAAGGCGCTATTGTCTTAGATGAGGATACTGGTCTGGAATTTACAGGCGAGGAACAAGCTAGTATGAATTTTTGGATATGTAGACCCTCAATTTTCGCAAAGATAGAGTCGGAATTCAAAATTTTCTTGAGTGACAAAAATCGTGTTGCCAATAGCGAGCTTTATTTGCCTTTTATGATACAGGAGATGCTTCAAGCAAAGGAAATAGAGGTAAAATGTATTCCTTCTGGTGGGGATTGGTTTGGCGTTACCTATGCTAGCGATAAAGAAAAAGCCATGGAAAGTCTGCAGAATAAAACGAATCAAGGCCAGTATGTTTCGCCTTTATGGAACTAACAAATAGCACATACACCCCAGAGGAGCTTACCG
>CBDUKC010000271.1:0-4070 GCA_965367705.1 uncultured Maribacter sp.
GCATCTAGCTATGCTATGGAAGGTTTTAGGCGTGCAAATGCGCGACTTAAAGCAACAAGCGAAGGAAGGGATTTTATGTTCATCATGTCGAAACAAGAAAAGAACGTTGTTCTTTTAAAAGTAAGTAAAGTAACTGGAGAAGTTGAGGGTGAAATAGACCTAGGAAACGACCGTGAGCCTCTTTACGCTGTTGACGATATCACAGGGCAAGTGTTCTATCAAACATCGCGTACAGGATTAACCTCATATTTAGTACACTAATAGAAGCAAAGAAACCTACCTAAGTGGTAAACTATCTAAGTGATTAGAAAATAAAGTTTTAAGATATGAGAAGCATACTTTTTTGTGCAATACTATCAATAGCAGTCGGTTTTCAACATATACGCGCACAGGACGATCTTATTATTCCACCTTCCGTGAAAATAATCGATTATGCAAATAGGCAACTCACATTTTCCGAAGTAACCATGAATGGAAAGGAAACAACCTATTTAGAGGTAGAAAAAGGGGAGACTATAAAAATGAAAACGCGAATAGTGTCTAGAAGGGATGGTAATTATTGCCCTGGCTGTATCGTACAGATCTATTGGGGAATTCACGGATATACCTCAACCTGTGCCAAAAGTTTTGGTGGTTATAGCTTCACTAAAAAGAAGTCTAAGCATACCTTCCAAGCACCTATGGAAGATGGTGTTTATTACATAACCATGGGGGGAAGTCTACAATACTCCTGCAAAAACACGGTTGACAAACCTCGATGTGAGTCCGATTATGCTTTTGCTGTTATAAAGGTTGGGAATCCTGACCCAGAACAGAAAATATCGGTAGTAAAAGACATAAGGGATACCAGCACATTTCTCAAAACAACAGTAGTGAAACACGGTATTTTTGGGGATTTAGATAAAGTGGAATGGTTTTTTAAAGGTGAAAAATTTCCTTTTGATAACCAAGAAGAAATACAGGTTACCGAGTTTGGCAGCTATACTGTTACCTGGTCCAACTGTTTAACCAGCGTTTCCGAATCTATAGATTATACTACAAATGAAGAGGATGCGCCTGTAAGTACAGATGTGGCAGGAGACTTTAGCGATGAAGAAACAGGAAGTAATCCAGGTATTACAGGAGATTCAGTCCTTGATGTTACGATGGAAGAACCAGACCTAAGCGAGAGTACTGACATTGCGTTGTTAATTGAGAATTATGACACATTTGTATTGAAAAACCTCATTTTTGATTTGGATAGAGCGACGATTAAACCGGAAGCTCAAGATGTATTGAATCAGCTAGCCCAGATTATGAAGGACCAACCCACTATGGTCATTTTATTGGAAGGTCATACAGCAATCGGAAATGCCCGACAAAATAAAGGCTTATCTATTAGAAGGGTAGCGTCGACCAAAAAATACTTAGTTGCACAAGGTGTTGCCAAAAGTAATATCCAAACCAAAGGATGGGGCCAGGAAAAACCCTTAGTAGTCACTAGAGATATAGTAAAAGGAAGAATAAACAGACGCGTAGAAATTCAAATTTTAGTGCGGTAAATCTCACTTTTACCAACTAAAAAGCGGCTGCTTACCAAGGTGTAAACAGCCGCTTTTTAGTTAAATTTTTGTATCAAAATTGAGGAATCCGTGTACTTAATCTTCTTCAATAGTAGAAAGGACATCTGCTAGCTCTAAGGCTTCATCCATTTCGTTAGTCACGGGTACAGAATCTTTAAGGGCGGTAAATTTCTTTACACGTTCCATTTCGTTTTCATCACCTGAAAAATATGGAAATACGTCCATGATTGGGGATTCAGAGATTGCTGGAATCGTGTATTCCCCTAATGTATCTTTCATTACACCGTTGGTATTATCAAATGCTTCTTTTACATCATTTGCCTGTACCAGAAGGTATTGATTGGTTTTACGCTCTTTACCACTTTCTTCATCAAAGGCAATTAAGGATACCCGAGATTTAAACCACCTATCTGAATTCTCGAACGGATGTATTTCAGCGTAATTCGCCACTTTAATGTTCGTAATGGTAATTTCATCACTATCACTCAAATAGGCCGACATTTCTTCGGTAATTCTACTTTCCGCTTCGGTGTAGGAAATGGCATCGACTAAAAAGGGCTCTGTTTTCACCTTCAGCATTCCGGATGCTTCATCCAATTTTCTATATTTTACCTTACACTCATACCAGGTTGCACTCATATCTTTTTCTTTTAAGGATGGCAAATATAGGGTGCATTGCTAACCGAAAAAGTCAATTATTAGAATAAATATTCACAATTTCAATACGAATTTCATATCACTTTTAGCCTGAGGAAGTTAGGAATTTCTAGCAGGTTGAATTGTATCATAGCTAGGGAGCTGGCTCAAAATCTAAATAAAATTTAACCGAGAAATACGATTATACATCAATAGCTCCTTTTCTAGGCTTTTCTTTAATAAAATCCAAATCCAATACATTAAAATTATTCGCTGCCTTAACTAAAAGTGTAGAGCCTATAGTCTCAAATAACTGATTGTTTTTAAGGACAAATTCAGCTTGCTTTTCTATTTTAAAATTAGGGATGCCTACTAAGGTAAGATCCGTAGCTATGGAATGCTGCTTAATTATGTTATAGAACGAATCTTGTTCTACGGCATTATTTATAATGACAATTTCAACATTAACTCTTAAATCCTCAACTAGGGAAGAAATTTTTGAGTTAATTAATGCTTGGTCCACATTATTGTTGTTTACAAACAAAACACGGATATTGGTATTGTTCCACTTTGGGGAAGCAATGATGAATCGCGCAATATTTAACATCATTTCAGCATTTTTACTATCTGTTTCCCGCCACCATAAATCTACGGTACTGTAGTTACCAAACTTTGTTTTTCTATCAAAATCCAAATAGAGCAAATTATAATCCAAATACAGGAGTGTTTGTGTCATTTCAGCGTATTCTTCTGAACTTTCCAGACCTTTTGGCCAACCCATCATTATAGTATTGGGTTCAACACCAGAAAAACCAAAGGTGGTGGCTATATTGGTAATACCCTTATAAATGTTATCCACTTTTATTTGCCGTGCAAAAATACCAAGGTCTTTAAAGTTGTCGTCCCGGATAACCTGTTCGGATTTTTTTAATGGCTTCTTATTTTCTTTATCAAGAATAAGTTTAAAATTTGTTACTATTCCGGTTCTCCCGGAAACGGTTTTAGCAAGCTCCAATAAATAGGATTGATGCTTGCTTTGTCCGCTAAACAGAATAATATTGGGGTTCCAGTTCGATTCTTTATCAACGACGCGTGCATCTATTCTTTTTAAACCCTTGTTCACCACATTTTCCCAAACGCTTCGCCACACATCGTTAGACTGTAATTTTACTTCCTTTTGTTGTAAACCAAAATACAATCCTCCAATAACAGCTAGTGCTGCTAACATAGCAACCATGTCTAGTTTGAACATTACAGTAAAACAGGCTATAAAACCAAGCAGGCCAATCCAACGCTTAATTTTAAAGGTGGGTTGAAAATCAGGATTTGCCCAACTTTCCAAGAAAAATGAAATATTAATAAAGCCATAGGCCGTTAGATAAAACATAGAGACCACGCGAGCAATTATATCCAGTTCGCCAATTAAAATTCCAGCTTCTGCGATAATAAAAACGAGTAACAAGGCATTTACAGGCTCATTATTTTTTCCCTTACCGGAACCAAATAATTTAGGCGTTACCTTATCAAGAGACATGGCTTGTATGATTCTTGGGCCTCCAAGAATACCACCAAGTGCAGAGGAGAGGGTAGCACCCCAAATACCGGCAACAACAGCAGGAGCAAACAGGGCTATTTTCATTAAAATATTGTAGTCAGTTTTTAAGACCTCAACATCAACGGTGAATGCTAAAAATAGGGCAAGCGCTAGATAAATTAAAAGCCCCCCGCCAATCGCAAATAGTGTGCCACTAGGAATAGACTTTTTAGGGTCCTTAAGATCACCGCTCATGGCAATACCTGCAGTAAAACCGGTCACCGCAGGGAAAAATACGGCAAATATAACCTCTAAAGGAACGGCTCCATTTGTGGAAA
>CBDUKC010000272.1:0-4026 GCA_965367705.1 uncultured Maribacter sp.
AAGGAGGGAAATCTTTAAGAAAATCATAGATACGTTCGGCAATTGTATTCTTCATATGTTAAATATACTTAATGAAACCTTTTAAAAACTGAGACGTATCATACGAATTGATATTTTTTAAATGGGTTTGTACTATTTGACAAACTCCTAATTTTTTATTCTTTGATTTCCAATATTAGCGAAATAAACAAGCAATTTTACTTGTTTAATTAACAATATTGCTAATTTAATATATTTATGCTAATTTTATATACATGAAAATCAATGCATGCCCTAACTGTGGCTCAGAACAATTTGTAAAGAGCGGAATCATTAATAAAAGACAGCGTTTTAAATGTAAATCATGTAATTATTTCTTCTCTGTAAACAAAATTGGAAAGAGCATTGACCAATATTATGTAAACAAAGCGCTTCAACTATATTTAGAGGGGTTATCCTATCGTGAAATAGAACGGATTTTAGGTATTTCCCACGTAAGCATCCTGAACTGGGTCAAGAAGTACAATATTAAAAGACCTTATAATCCCAACTACCATCCTACCTACAAAATATTCAATGCCAGTGAACTCTCAACATATTTTCAAGACACCAATAATCTGTCTGGCGCAGGAGTGGTGATAACAGAGTTAGGAGACAAGTTCATGCTTATAAAATGGGAACGTTTTCGCGATTAGATATATTTAATTACCATATATATATATTGTTTTTTCAATGACGCATTCTTTTAAGGAGCTTAGCTAAGCACACAAAACCAATTTATAACTAACCAAACCCTTAAATTCATGAAGAAACAACTCATGCTACTGTTAGGTCTTTTTTGCACCTTTCAGATTATGTATTCACAAGGGTCACCTGATTACAATGGTGGCCTTAAAGTGAAATTTGATGAAGAAGGCAATAAATACCTTCGACTTATTTCCTGGGCCCAAGTACAAGGTACTTATAATGGCGACGTGCCAGATAATACCAGCAACACTAGCTTTAATCTCAGAAGGGCCAGAGTTCTCATGTTTGCACAAATCAACAAGAAATTCATGATTATGACCCATTTTGGACTTAATAGTCTAAATAGTGGAACACTTTCACCTGTTGGTAAGGGTGATGGTTCTCAATTGTTCTTTCATGATGTGTGGGCGCAATACAATGTGGGCGAAGACCATGTTGTTGGTGGCGGACTGCATTATTTTAATGGAATATCGCGATTAAACAACCAGAGTACATTGAATTTTATGACCTTGGACAACAATAGACAATCTTGGTCAACGCTAGGGCTAACTGATCAATTTGCCAGACATTTGGGAATTTTCGCAAAAGGTAAGTTTGGCCATCTACAATACCGCGTAGCTATAAATGATGCCATTACCAATAGCCTTGACACAAGAACCCCAGAAAATGGCGGTCCTGCAGTTTATGCCGGTAAGCGGCTAATAGGCTCCAAAGATTCGGGAAAGGCCTATGCAGGTTATTTTGACTTCAATTTTTTAGATCAAGAATCAAACTTCTTACCATTTAAGGTTGGTTCTTATTTAGGAAGCAAAAAAGTATTCAATGTAGGAGCCGGATTCTTTTTACATCCTGGTGGTTCTGTAATTGCCGATGCTGTGGGAAATTTGGAGAAAGAAGATGTGAAGATATTTGCTATCGATGCTTTTTATGATACCCCCCTTGGTGAAGATGGAAGCGCCTTGACAGCGTATGCCACTTATCAAAGTAATGATTACGGAACCGATTATCTATTTAGTGACTATGGCACTGGTAATATGCTATATACCCATTTGGGCTATGTAATCGCTGGCGATATAACCAAAACGAGATTTCAACCATACGTCTCTTTTGCATCAAATAGTTACGATGCGGTCGATGACAATAGGAATATAATAGGGATAGGGACAAATGCCTATCTTAGTGGACATAACTCTAAACTCACCCTAGAGTACAAAAACCAAAAGTTTGGTAGTTCAGATGTGGGAACACTTACCCTCCAAGCAATGATTTATCTATAAAAACCAACAACTATGAGTGAAAAACAAAAAAATGCCACAGCGTATTGGAAGGAAAACTTGAGATACTTGATTATTCTTCTTTCTATCTGGTTCCTTGTTTCATACGGAGCAGGAATACTTTTCAGGGAAGCACTAAACGAAATTCGGTTAGGTGGGTTCAAACTAGGCTTCTGGTTTGCGCAACAAGGTTCTATATATGTATTCGTGATCTTGATCTTCGTTTATGTGAGATTAATGAATAAACTAGATAAAAAATACGGTTACGACGAGTAATCTAATAACTAACCAAAAAAATATAAAAAATTATGAGTGTTCAATTATGGACTTGGATATTAGTTGGGGTTACTTTCACCCTTTATTTTGGAATTGCAATTTGGGCCAGAGCCGGGTCAACAAAAGAATTTTATGTTGCTGGTGGTGGAGTTTCCCCATTGGCAAACGGAATGGCTACTGCGGCAGATTGGATGAGCGCCGCATCATTCATCTCTATGGCAGGAATCATTTCTTTTGCGGGGTATGATGGCTCGGTTTATCTCATGGGATGGACCGGTGGGTATGTGCTTCTTGCACTACTCCTTGCACCCTATCTTAGGAAATTCGGGAAATTTACAGTACCTGACTTTATAGGTGATAGATATTATTCAAATACTGCGAGGACGGTTGCAGTTATATGTGCCTTGATAGTTTCGTTTACTTATGTAGCTGGACAAATGAGAGGAGTAGGAATTGTATTTTCGCAATTCTTGCAAGTCGATATCAATATTGGAGTTATCATCGGAATGGCCGTTGTTCTGGTATTTGCTTTTTTAGGAGGAATGAAAGGGATTACCTATACGCAAGTTGCACAATATTGTGTACTGATTTTTGCTTTTATGGTTCCTGCTATTTTTATTTCATTTCAAATGACCGGGAATCCAATTCCACAAATAGGTATGGGTGGTAAGCTTGAAGGTGGAGCTTTCCTTTTGGATAAATTGGATGCATTGCATACACAACTAGGCTTTAACGAATATACCAGCGGAACAAAATCTACTTGGGATGTTTTTGCCATTACCCTTGCACTAATGGCAGGTACAGCAGGATTACCGCATGTAATTGTTAGGTTCTTTACAGTACCTAAAGTTAAGGATGCACGTAAATCGGCTGGTTTGGCTTTATTGTTCATTGCTATCTTATACACAACTGCACCTGCAATCGCTGTTTTTGCAAGAACAAACCTCATCGAAACAGTGGATAACAAGGCGTATAAAGAAATTCCACAATGGTTTAAAAATTGGGAAGACACAGGTTTAATTGCTTGGGCCGATAAGAATAGTGACGGAAAAATCCAATATGTTGCTGGTAGTGCTTTAGAAGGAAAAAAACCGGCATTTACCGATGCTCGTGGAGCAAATGGTGAACGTCTAATATCAAATGCCAATAATTCATCAAATGAGCTTTATGTTGATAGGGATATAATGGTATTGGCCAATCCTGAAATCGCTAATTTACCAAACTGGGTAATCGCATTGGTTGCAGCGGGTGGTTTGGCGGCAGCCTTGTCAACTGCAGCGGGATTATTATTGGTGATTTCTACGTCAATATCCCATGATTTGATTAAAAAGCAAATCAAACCGGATATTTCAGAAAAGGGAGAATTAATGGCAGCACGTATTGCTATTTTGTTCGCAATCATTATCGCAGGTATTTTTGGAATATATCCGCCGGGATTCGTCGCTGCTGTTGTAGCCTTGGCCTTCGGTCTTGCTGCCGCATCATTCTTCCCAGCTATTATTTTGGGGATTTTCGATAAAAGAATGAATAGCAAAGGGGCAATTGCAGGTATGATTGTTGGTATCACATTAATGCTATTCTACATGATTCGTTATAAAACTGGATTAATTGGTGTTATGGATGCTAGACCTGCCAGTGAATGGTGGTTTGGCACATCACCAGAAGGTTTTGGAACAATTGCAATGATTGTCAATATAATCGTATCTGTGGTGGTTTCAAGAATGACCGCACCACCACCAGAGAATGTGCA
>CBDUKC010000273.1:0-4012 GCA_965367705.1 uncultured Maribacter sp.
AATGCAACAGTGATGAGTAATACAAATGTTTTCTTTAGTCCATATTTTTGATAGGATAAAAGCAATAAAAACAGGTAAATAGGAATAGCACTTAGCTTATTGGAAATGTATTGCCAAAACGTATCCCATGCAGGTGTTCCCAATCCATTTAGATATAAGAAAAATTCATGGTCCCAGTCTAGCAGTGCCTCTAACATCCTAAACTATTCTTCGTATCTGGAAACTTCACGATCATAAAATGCTGTAGCAGTGGTGATAAGACCTTCCATTTCTTCTTCTAAATCTTTCTCGTCTTCTTTAGAAAATTCTTCAAACCACTCTACCTCATCATTTTCAAGGTTGATAATAAAGCGAGGGTACTCGGTATGCACAACAAAGATGGCATTAGGATAATCTGTATTATCGCCTAGAATAAATTTTGGTAGCTCCATAAAAAGGATTCGTTTATTTTATTTACTTCTTAAAATACTAAGACACAAAAACTGCTTCTTGCTGTATCAATTTTTTTGTTAGGTAATTAAATCGAATATACAACATAATAGCCGATGCTGTGAGCCCAACGAGTAGACCCAACCAAATACCGACACTACCTAGATCGGTATACAAACCTGTGTAATAAGACACCGGAAAACCAATGAGCCAATAGGCTATAAACGTTATAATGGTAGGTATTTTCACATCTTGCAAACCTCTTAACGCGCCCAAGACCACAACTTGCACCCCATCTGAAATCTGAAAGAACGCAGCAACAAAAAGTAGTTGTGCAGCCAATGCAATTACTTCGGTATTATCTTTTATGTTTAAGGCATCGTCCAAGTCCAAGTAAATAGTGGGGAACCAATGCCTGCCAATAAGAAATAGAAATGCAAATACGATTTCCAATAAAAAAGTAAGTAAAAAGATAGATTGGGCTATTCTTCTAAGCTCCGTAAAACGTTTAAGACCTTTTTGATTTCCCACACGTATCATGGCGGCAACACCAAGACCCATTCCAAACATGAAGGTCATGCTACTTAAGTTCAAGGCAATTTGGTTAGCAGCTTGCGGATTTTTTCCTAAAACCCCGCTTAACCAAATAGCAGCAGTGAAAATGGCTACCTCAAAAAACATTTGTAAGGCCGATGGAAAACCAAGAGCTATGATTTTGTTCATCACCCGTTTTTCAATTTTTCTAAAATTAAATCCTGTTACAAAAGGCTGAAATTTTGCCTTGCTCTTTAGTAGGACCCAAATATAAATCACCATCAGAATTCGAGAAGCCAAGGTACCAATGGCAGCGCCTACGATACCCATTTCAGGAAACCCGAAAGAGCCGAATATCAATAAATAGTTGAGCACTATATTTACTACGTTTGCTAAAATAGTCGCGTACATAGGATATTTTGTCTGGGATAATCCTTCCGAAAATTGTTTTAAGGCCTGAAAAATGATCAGCGGAACCAAAGAAAAAGCGACCAAATCCAAATAAGGCATTGCCAATTCTACAACCTCTAAGGGCTGTTTCATCATATACATTAAGGGTTTGGCCAGCAGGATGATACCAAAGAGAGATAAGCCCAAAATAGTACATAAAACTAAACCATGCTTTAGCGCGCTTTTAGCATCCTTTTCTTTTCCTGCACCGTCTGCTTCCGCTACCAAAGGTGTAATTGCGGTAGAAAAGCCAATACCTAGTGACATGGCTATAAAAACAAAACTATTTCCTAACGAAACCGCTGCAAGTTCTGCGGTCCCTAGTTGGCCCACCATAATATTATCCGCAAACTGGACAAACGTATGGCCCAACATTCCCAAAATAACCGGAACGGACAGTTTTATATTGTATTTAAATTCCTTGGTGTAGTTTCGAAACAAAAGAAGTTCTTTTTTGGAAGTGTAAATATACTTTTAAAAAATAAGGTGCTGTTTACAACGAATTAAAATCAAAGGGATATCTATTTGGAAGATACCGTCGCTAATACGTTAGCCTAGCCCATTTTTTTTGCCTCATTCCAGTATACATCCATCTCCTCTAAACTCATTTCCTGAAGTGATATTCCTTTTTTTGTAGCCTCAGATTCCAAGTATTGAAATCGATTCGTGAATTTCTTATTGGTACGTTCCAAGGCATTTTCAGGATTTATTCCTAAAAACCGAGCATAATTAATCATCGAAAAAAGCACATCCCCAAACTCAGATTCCATCTTATCAGCATCTCCGGCAAGGACCTCCTCCTGTAATTCTCCCAATTCTTCCTTAACTTTTTCAAAAACTTGCTCCGGTTGCTCCCAATCAAAACCCACACCTGCTACTTTTTCTTGGATTCGACTTGCTTTCACCAAAGCTGGCAAACTTTTAGGAACGCCTTCCAATACACTTTTCTTACCCTCTTTAAGTTTTAATAGTTCCCAGTTACGTTTTACATCCTCTTCATTATCAACACTAACATCTCCATAGATATGCGGATGTCTGTGCACTAATTTTTCACAAATAGCATTGGCAACATCGGCAATATCAAAATCGTCCGTTTCCGATCCTATTTTGGAATAAAAGACAATATGTAATAAAATGTCTCCCAATTCATTCTTTACCTCATCCAAATCATTATCTAAAATTGCATCGCCTAACTCATATACCTCTTCTATCGTTAAGTGCCTTAACGATTGCATGGTTTGTTTTTTATCCCAAGGGCACTGGGCCCTTAACTCCTCCATGATTGTCAATAATCGGTCAACCGCTTTCAATTGCTCTTGTCTAGAATGCATTTCTGTTTCATTTTTGCTAAAATTACAAATTGCCGTAGTTCTTCACCTCCGTTAACCCACTCTTTTTTATAGAAGAAATAACTTCTCTTAAGCTAGTCTACTGCTATAAATAAATTGTATCCATACCATCTGTAGAATTAAAATGGTTCCAGTTACTAACTACTTTACAAAAAAGAACCAGAATTCAAATTTATACGGCTAGGTTAAAAAAACGATAAGATAAATGCAGAATTAAATGTAATTTCAAACCATGAGTAACACTTTCAAAATATGAAATCAATTGTAATCTTGGTAGCCTTATTAAGTTATAATATCCCCTGTATTTCACAATCCAAAAATATCATAGCAGATGGTGCTGCACTCGTTTTGGTAGCAGATGGATATGCTTTTACGGAAGGTCCGGCGTCGGATAAAAAAGGTAATGTGTATTTTACCGATCAACCTAACAATAGTATTTTGAAATGGGATGCACAAAGCAATACCATTTCAACCTTTATGAAACCTTCTGGCCGTGCCAACGGACTTTTTGTTGACAACCAAGGCAATCTTCTGGCTGCGGCCGATGAAAAAAATGAACTTTGGAAGATTGGTATGGACAAAAATGTGAGTATACTTTTACAACAATTTGAAAATAAAAAGTTTAACGGACCCAACGATATATGGGTGGATAAAAAAGGGGGGATCTACTTTACCGATCCTTTTTATCAGCGCCCCTATTGGGAACGTAAAGAGCCAGAACTAGCCGAGCAATTGGTTTATTACCTAGCTCCCAAAACCAAAAAAGCAGAAGTGATTGCAATGAACTTTGTGCGCCCAAATGGAATCATAGGAAGTGCCGATGGCAAAACACTCTATGTCGCTGATATTGGGGACAACAAAACATATGCCTACAGCATTGAAGCTGATGGTAGCTTACGTAATCGAAAACTATTTACCAATATAGGTTCCGACGGGATGACCATAGACAACCAAGGTAATGTATACCTTACAGGTGATGGTGTTATTATTTTTGACTCAAAAGGGAATCAAATCGAACATATACGAACAGGAAGAGATTGGACGGCCAACGTGACTTTTGGAGGTCCGGAACAAAACGTGTTGTTCATTACCGCCTCGCAAGCGGTATATACCTTAAAAATGAATGTTAAAGGAGTTCGGTGGTAGCTGATTAAACTAAATCACATCATACATCGCAACGGAATAATGCAAAAATTTTAGTATCCCTAAGATAATCTAGACTAGTACATACAACTCGCCTATTTTATTTA
>CBDUKC010000274.1:0-3993 GCA_965367705.1 uncultured Maribacter sp.
GAAAACTTCGATAGCGTTTTTGAGGATATTCATGGCCACCCGCCAGAGGATTGAGAGTTTAAAATTCAAGTTCAAGTTCAAGTTCAAACCCACTACCATCTACCAACTAAAAAACAGCTTACTTCGTCGCGGTCGCCATTCATCCATCTTTGAAAATAAGTATCGCTCCTCGTAAAGACGCTAGAATTGCTATTTACTGCAACAGCGAACTCATTACTGCTAACTGCAACTGCCTACTTTTTCACCACCAAATACCAACCAAAAAAGCATCGAGCGTCAAGCACCGAGCATCCAAACCCACTACCCATTACTCTTTTCTCCCTTTTCTATACCAAAAGCGATACTTTCCCTATTTTTACAATCATGGAAAAGGAACTGAAAATTGCTATCGTTGGTGCTGGTATTAGTGGGTTGATTGCTGCGAAAGTGCTAGAATCCCAAGGATATAAGCCAACGGTTTATGAAGCGTCAGATAGGGTAGGAGGGCGCGTTAAAACAGATGTGGTTAACGGGTATCAATTAGATCATGGTTTTCAAGTCTTGCTAGATGCTTACCCAATGGCAGCAAAGTATTTGGATTACACCAACTTGGAACTGGGTAAATTTCTTCCGGGAGCCACATTATTTAAAAATGGCAAGCAGATTACTTTAGGTGATCCTTTACGAAATCTTTCACTCTTAATTCCAACACTTTCTTCAGGAATAGGGACTTGGGGAGACAAATGGAAGATTTTTAAATTGAATAGGGAGCTCAAGAAAAAATCGATAGATACTATTTTTAGTGACCAAGAAACCACAACACTTCACTATTTAAAATCGAAAGGCTTTAGTAACGCAATTATAACCGACTTTTTTGTTCCTTTTTTTAGTGGAATCTTTTTAGAACCAGATTTAAGTACATCCTCCAGAATGTTCCAGTTTGTGTACAAAATGTTTGGAACTGGAAACGCCGTATTGCCAAAAGCGGGTATAGAGGCCATTCCAAAGCAATTGGCTGCTGGATTAAAAAAAACAACGTTCGTATATAATAGCCCAGTTACTAGCTGTTCCGATGGAAGCTTGGTTTTTTCCGATGGAAAAGAAGAAACCGTAGACTATATTATCATCGCAACCGAAGCTTCCCAATTGGTACCCAACCTAAGAAATCAGGAAACGCGTTGGAAAACATGTGATACGCTCTATTTTACAACTAAGGAAAAAACCATTCATAAACCCTTGATCGGACTCATAACGGATTCGGAAGCCCTAGTAAATAATATTTTTTATCATTCGGCTTTACCTATGGAACATAGTGGTGCTGAACATCTACTTTCTGTAACTGTGGTAAAAGCACATGAACTGTCTGAGACAGAACTTGTAAAACAGATACAGGCTGAATTAAATTCCTTATGCGGTATTGGAGACACTACATTTTTAAAACGATATGTTATCAAAAGGGCGTTACCCAACTTATCAAATATTCAATACGATATGGCCCCGACAGAGACTCGGTTAACGGCCAAAACATTTCTAGCCGGTGATCAATTATTAAACGGATCTTTAAATGCAGCTATGGTTAGCGGTGAACGAGCTGCAAATGCAGTTTTGCAGGCGATAAACGATTCTATTGTTTCCTGATAGTATAGTATCACGCACTAAAAAATCATATATTCCTACCCATGAAAAGAAGAACTTTTGTTAAAAATTCAGGTTTAGCGTTAACTGCTGGTCTCCTGCCCATGCCAACTTTTAGTATGAAAGAAAAGAAATCGTATAAAATGGGATTACAAGCATTTACCATTCGAGATGCTATGGCCAACGACCTTTTGGGTAGTTTAAAAACGGTAAAATCATTGGGTTATGAGGATTTGGAACTGTACGGTTTTGATGCAGCAAAAATCGCTTATTATGGGTATGCCGCACCTGATTTTAAGCAAGTGTTAGACGATATGGGCTTAACGTCATCTAGTTGTCATTATGGTTTTTCGGATTACATCAATGCTTCTAAAGAGGAACTAACGAGGTTTATTGATATTTGTATCAAGGGCGCGCTTGCCTTGGATCACAGCTATATTACCTGGCCTTGGATGGCTCCGGAGCAAAGAACCTTAGAAACTTTTGAACGCCTACCAGAACTATTAAATACCATTGGCGAGCAAGTGAACCAAGCGGGTCTTGGCTTTGCCTACCATAATCATGACTTTGAATTTCACACTTATGGAGAAAACACGGGCTTTGATATGATTCTTAACGGCACGGACCCTTCCCTGGTTAAACTGCAGTTAGACTTGTATTGGGCGGTACATTCAGCCAATAAAACACCTAAAGAATTAATTGCCATGGCACCTGAACGTTTTGTGATGTGGCATATAAAAGACATGGACAAAATAACCAGGGATTATAGTGAATTGGGCAATGGTTCAATAGATTATAGCGAAATGATACCTGCATTAGATACCTCTGCTTTGGAGTTTTACTATTTGGAACAAGGTGGTAATTTTGCTAAAAATTCTATCCAAAGTATTACGGATAGTGCTCAATTCTTTAAAAGTAATCTCCAGCGTTATTTATAAAAGCTAATTTAAATGGGTGTTAAATCCCTTTCTAGGTTTTATTTTGTTCTGTGAGTAGCTTCCAGCTAGGATTTACTAATGGATTTTTAAATAGTTCAACTAGTTTTTTCATATTTCAGCCAACCATTTAACAAAATCTTGCGTCTATCTACCGAATGACTATTTATATTCGAGGCATGAGATTTAGAATTCGGATATTCCTTTTTTTAGTTGCAGTTACTTTTATCGGATTCGCACAAGATGATTCTGCTGCTGCATACAACGCCGGGTTTTTGACTATCCGAACTGTTGATAATACAAGAATTTTTAAACCAGATGCAATCAACTCAGATAGGCTTCACTATCGCCCCTTAGATTTGGACATTTGGTATCCAACAACTGAAAAATCAAGAAATACGCTTTCATTTGGAACACTATTTGGCCTAAACGAAGAACGTGCCAATTTATATAAGGAAGGGGACTTCACCGGAATTACGGAAGAATACGCTCAATTTTTTGCTGCAACCTTGGGTTTAGATAGTGAAAAAGGCTTGGACCTATTGAAACGCAAGACCGCTAGCTACGAAAATGCTCCTATTGCAGAAGGCAAACATCCTATAATTGTCTACATGGCCGGTTACAACGGTATGGGCTATGAGAATTATAAAATTTTGGAACGCTTGGCCGAAAGTGGTTTTATCGTTGTTTCTGTTTGGTCTATGGGCTTGTATCCAGGGTATATGTCCAATACTATTTTAGATACGATGGAACAGGTGTTGGATGGTGAGTTGGCACTAGACATCATAATTAAAGACGCTAGATTTGATGTAGATACCAATCGAATTGGACTTTTGGGTTGTAGTTGGGGCGGAATGAGTGCGGCAATGTTATTGGATAGACATCCAGAAATAAAGGCAATGGCAACGCTTGATGGTTCTGAAGTGGTGTATTACGGTGATACGCAGGAAGAAGATATATTATTGAGAGAAATTGAGAATGCCGACGTGCTACATCCGGAAAAAGTAACCGCAGCGTATTTGTATATGGAAAGCGGAAACAAATGGGACGAATTCACACCCACGGGAGAATATCATTATTATAAGAAGTTAGCTGCTCCAAAATATTATGTTCGCTACCTCAAAAGTATGCATGAAGATTTCACAATCATACCTAGTGCTTTAGAGGCTTCAGAAGCATCGATAAAAATATATCAAGAGTTAACCCAAAGTACGGTACTGTTCTTTGATACGTATATGAATAAAAATACAGGTTTTAAGGACTTCTATAAAAAGCTAGTAGCAGGCAATGATATCACAGAACTCCCCTATGAGTATGATACAAGCATACCAAAAGGAATAGTACTCTCGGGAAGTGTTATGGATACAAAGGGTAACACTCCATTAGCCTATGTAAACATTGGGGTTTTGAATAAGGATTGGGGTACGGTAAGCAATAGCGAAGG
>CBDUKC010000275.1:0-3979 GCA_965367705.1 uncultured Maribacter sp.
TCCGAAATACTTGATCTACCTCAGGTAGTTTCTTTTGCTAAGCTTAGGGCTAGTTGGGCACAAGTTGGTAACGATACGAACCCGTATCAAACCACAGGTGCTTTTGTGGCGCAAACACCCTTTAACGGTCAGCCTACATTTAGCAATCAAAACACCATTGCAAACCCTAATCTTCTGCCAGAAACTACGTCTTCTTTTGAGGTAGGCGCAGATTTACGATTTTTCAGTGACCAATTACGTTTTGATATTTCCTATTATAATGCCGTAACGAAAAATCAAATTATTTCACTGCCCATTGGAATATCTTCTGGCTTTACCCAACAAGTTGTAAATGGCGGGAAGGTAAGAGCAAGGGGCGTAGAAATTATAGCGGGTATCTCTCCAATAATTTCAGAAAATTTTCAATGGAATAGCACTTTGAACTTTAGCACAAGTAGCGCTACCGTAGAGGATTTACCGCAAGACGATGGTCGACTCACATTGGCTTACTCCAGAATTTACGACAGCCAAAACCAAACGGTATTTTTACAGGTCGAAGAAGGTGGTCGTGTGGGAGAACTTTACGGAACTGGGTATTTAAAAAATGATACTGGTGATTTCGTCCTTACAAATGAGGGTCGATACATTCCAGATAATACTCTTCAAAAATTAGGGAACTATAATCCTGATTTTATGTTAGGGTTTAGTAATCAATTTGCCTACAAAAATTGGAATTTAGGATTTCTATTAGACTGGCGTCAAGGCGGCATCATTGTGTCGCGTACAAGAGCTTTAGGAAATGTTGGTGGTCAACTGGCTGAAACTTCTTTTAGACCAGAAGCCGGTATAGTTCCAGAAGGTGTTGTAAATACAGGTACAGCAGAAAATCCAGTTTTTACACCAAATACTGTTGCGGTAAGCGCAGAAAGTTATTACCGGCAATTTTATGACCGAAACCATGAGGAGAATAACACCTATGATGCATCTTTTCTTAAGCTAAGACAGTTTTCCATAGGGTACACATTTGATAACCTCAGCCTATTCAAACAAGACGCAAGCCTAAGTTTATCATTAATTGGACGAAACTTGTTCGCTATTACAGATAATCCGCATTTTGACCCTGAGCAATTGGCTGTTCAAGGTCAAGGGTTTGTTAGTGGTGTAGAAGATATGTCTTACGCCACCACCCGTAGTTTTGGTTTTAAAGCAGGATTCAATTTTTAAGAGAAAGAAAATGAAGTATATATATAGTTTATTTGTTGTTTTACTTCTTTCAAGTTGCACACAGGACTTTGAGGAAATAAACACCAATCCAAATTCACCTGTAACCATACAACCAAGTCTATTATTACGGCAGGTCATTTATGATTACGGGGAACAAATGTCGTATGAAGGGTTTACTGCTGGGAATTTGTTAGGTCAATATACCACGGCGTTGGATTTTAATCTTTTTGATAGGCATAATTTAAAATCTCCTCAATTAGGAGGAAATCCTTGGCCCATTTTTTATAAAAACTTACGAGACAATGAAATCATTTTAAATCTATCCCAAGAAAACGAAACCTTTGTAGTATATGAAGGACCTGCGCTTATTCTTAAAGCATACATGAGTGCCGTATTAACCGATTTATTTGGAGATGTGCCCTATTCTGAAGCTTTTAAAGGAACCAACGGAACAGTAACTCCAGTTTATGACCCTCAAGAATCTATTTATATGGATGAGGGTGGCGTTCTAGATAATTTAGAGAAAGGGATTGCAGCTATTGAAAATTACAACGGCAGTATTGCGCTGGAAGGGGATATTCTTTTTGAAGGGGATTTACAGGGATGGGTTCGCTTTGCAAATTCACTTCGTATTAAGCATTTACTGCGGATTTCTAGTAAAATGGATGTTTCTTCTCAACTACAAGCTATTCTGGCTAACGGTAATTTTATTGATGAAAATTCTGAAAATGCCCTTTTTGATTTTACAGACGGGGAACCAAATAACTTTAGGTTAGCCCGTTTGAGAGTAGGTGATTTCAACAATTTTGTGCTTTCTGAAACGATGGATGAAATACTTACAGATTTGAACGATACTAGAATTTCCACATTATTTAGACCTTTCAGCAATAGTGATTCAGGAGAATTTAATGGTTTGTTGAATGGAATCGATGCAACACAAAATGCTGCTACCTTATCTGATTATTCATTAGCAGGTACCATTTTCCGCGAAAACACAGGCCTTTTGGATGCCAATTTTATGACCAGCATGGAAACACACTTTTTACTCGCCGAGGCTGCACAGAAAGGTTTGATAGCTGCAGACGCCCAAGCCCTTTATAACATTGGCGTTTCACAAGCTTTTGATTATTGGCAAGTGGAGCTTCCGGCAGATTACCTCACCGGAACTGGAGCCTATACAAACGGTGACTCCTTGGAAAACATCATTACCCAGAAATGGATTTCAAATATGATAAACGGATATGAAGGATGGATTGAGTTCCGTAGAACGGGGTTTCCTCAATTAAAAACTATTTCAGCAAGCTTAAATGATAATTTGATTCCGGTACGTATGCCCTATCCTGCAGAAGAAGCGGCGCTAAATAGCAAGAATTATAGTGCTGCGGCAGCAAATACAGATGGCAACAGTATCAATATAGCAGTCTGGTGGGACTCGCAAAGCGAGGATTAAGTTATTAAATCGAGTATTGATTTACGAAGTTTTAAAAATGGTAGATATTAAAATTTGGCAATGGGGTTTAGTAATAGCATCAAGTTTGGTGTTGTTCTTTATTTCTCCAATAGCCAAAAATACCAGTCAGTTTTTTAAGGCAGTTCAAAAGAAGAAAACTCCCAATACCTTCATGTTAATGGGGAGTTTGATTATATCTTGGATATTTGCGAAAAGCATTACCAACGCTGCTAATTTGGGATTGGATTATGGTATTGTAGGAGGAGTAGCCTATGCAGGATACTATTTGTCTTTTGCTGTAGCAGGGGTAATCATTTACAAAATGCGTGTACATGGGAACTACGCTAGTATTCATCATTTCCTAAGTTCAAAATTTGGGAAGGGAGCCGTTGCAGTTTTTTCTATCCTTATTGCAATTAGATTATTCAATGAAGTATGGAGTAACACTATGGTTATTGGCTCTTATTTTGGAGCTATGGGAACTAGTTCATATTACTGGTCCATTTTGGTTTTCACTACCCTCACGCTAGCCTATGTGCTTAAAGGAGGTATGAGTAGCTCTATATTTACTGATGTTTTACAAATGGGTTTATTTTCCATTTTACTACTCGTGATATTAGGTGTCATCTTTGGTTCTGAAACCAGTTTTACTGTTCATTCTGCAGTTAAATCTGGAGTATGGACCTTTGATATGGGGTTGAATTTGCTTTTTGCAGCAGTGCTCCAATCCTTTAGTTATCCATTTCATGATCCTGTATTAACCGACAGAGGATTTTTAAGCAGTCCAAAAGTGACTTTAAAAAGTTTCTTGTGGGCCAGTATTTTAGGGGGTTTATGTATTATACTTTTCAGTATAATTGGAGTTTATGCGCAATCAAAAGGAATGCAAGGCCAGGCCGCAGTTGAAGTTGGAAAAGCTTTTGGGGTAGTTATTTTGTTGGTCATAAATTTTATTATGATTACCTCCGCTGCTTCTACTTTGGATTCCACATTTTCGTCCTTCTCAAAATTATTGGCTATCGATTTAAAATTAGGGGATTCGCTCCAATTTGGGCGATGGTCTATGGTCGTTATTGCAGTTTTAGGCACCATTCCTGTATTTTTAGATGCAGAAATACTTTCCGCTACTACAATCAGCGGAACTATGGTTATTGGATTAACTCCAGTTTTTCTATTTTGGAACCAAAGTGCCCCCAAAATCAGTTTTCATCTCAGTGTTTTTTGTGGGATTTTATTCGGATTTTTGCTCGTTTTTGACTGGTTCCCAAACGCTTTAATATTTACTGATGGAAAATATGGAGATTTACTCTGGATTAATTTCTGGGG
>CBDUKC010000276.1:0-3946 GCA_965367705.1 uncultured Maribacter sp.
CCAAATCTAACAGCCAGAGTAAGCCTTAACGATTATACGAGTGAGAATGCCATCACCATTCCACAAAGTATTATTTCAGAAAATGCCGATGGAGAGCAGTATGTTTATGTTGCCACGACGATTGAAGGAGAAAATAAAGCGTTGGTAAAAAGAAAAATCATAGTCACTGGAAAAACCCAGGGAAGTATGGTAGAGATTTTATCAGGAGTATCGGACGGTGACCACTTGGTGAAAGAAGGTGCTAGAAGTGTGAAAGATGGCCAAAATGTTCAGGTATTAAGCGTTGAGCTAACGGCTAACTAATGCGATAGTAGTCCTTACGGGAAACAGATTATACCCTTTGGGTTAAATGCACAGCCTAGGTCGGATACGCTATTTGATAAAGTTTAAAATAAGACGACAAGAAAACCTAGTGTAATAAAGAATACGTTCTTGGCCGAAGAACCAACAACCACGAACAACAAACTACGAACTGAAAAATGAGTAAGCAAAAGAAAAACGCAGATAAAGAATTTGGATTATCCTCCTGGTCTATAGACAACCCATCGGTTATTTATGTGATGATCGTTATTTTTCTATGGATAGGCTACCAAGGGTACCAAGCTATGCCTCGTGAGGATTTTCCGGAAATCGTAGAGACCAAAGTATATATTAGTACTCCGTATCCTGGAAATACCGCAGAAGATGTAGAGCGCCTCTTGACCGATCCTCTAGAAGAGCGTTTAAAAAACGTGAGTAATGTGGTAGAAATCACCTCTACGTCCCAAGAAGATTATTCCATTATCACCGTAGAATTCGATGAGGAAATCTCGGTAGAGTCTGCAAAATTAAAGGTTAAGGACGAAGTCGATGGTGAAAAAGCAAGTGAAGACTGGCCCACCTTTAACAACGCCAAGGTAGAACCAAATATATTTGACCTAAACCTTTCCGAATCTTTTCCTATTATCAATGTGAACTTTACGGGAGATTATCCTGTAGAAAAATTAAAGGAGTTCGCGGAATACATGCAGGACGAAATAGAAGATTTACCTCAGATAAAGGAAGTTAGCATACGTGGAGCGCAAGAAAAAGAAGTAGAAGTTGCTGTAAATGTATACAAAATGATGGCGGCCAAGGTTAGCTTTCAAGATGTATTGGGTGCCATTAGCAACGGAAACATGACCATGTCTGCCGGTAATATAGAATCTGGAGGACAACGCCGCACCATACGGATTATTGGCGAAATAGAAGATCCTAAACAACTAAACGACTTTGTTGTAAAATCAGAAAAAGGTGCTATCTATCTTAAGGATATTGCCGATGTGACCTTTAGCGAGCAGGAAAAAACCACCTATGCACGTGAGTTTGGAAAAAATGTAGTGATGCTCGATATTAAAAAACGATCGGGAAAGAATATGATCGAAGCTGCCAATAAGGTTCGAGAACTGGTAAAAGAAGCACAGGAAAATTACTACCCTGCCGATCTAAATATTACCATTGCCAACGATTCTTCCGGACGCACTTTAAATCAAGTGGACGATCTTGTAAACAACATTATTTTTGGTATACTACTGGTAGTTACTGTGCTGATGTTCTTCCTAGGTTTTAGAAATGCCCTTTTCGTAGGCTTTGCTATTCCCATGTCTATGTTCATGTCCTTTATGATTTTGAATCTATTAGGCTATACCCTGAACACTATGATTTTGTTCGGGATGATTATGGGACTGGGGATGTTGGTAGATAACGGTATTGTGGTTGTCGAAAACGTGTATCGTTTAATGAGTGAGGGTATGTCGCGCACAGAAGCGGCGAAGAAAGGTATTGGAGAGATTGCTTTCCCAATCATTATTTCTACCATTACCACGGTCGCCGCCTTTGTTCCGCTTGGACTATGGCCTGGAATCTTTGGCCAGTTTATGAAATATTTTCCCATTACCCTTTCAGTAGTATTAGGGTCATCGCTTTTTGTGGCCATTTTCATGAACTCCATGTTGGTCTCCCAATTTATGGAAATCGGAGAAAAAGAACTCACCAAAAAACAATTGATACGCTTAAGCATCATTCTAGGGGGGTTCGGTATTGTGATCCTCATCCTCGGTGGTCCTTTGCGTGGTTTGGGAAGCGTTATGATTCTAACCGCGATTTTATTTTGGATATATAAATATGCCATCAAGAAATTGGCCATAAGTTTTCAAAATAACGCCATGGTACGCTTTGAAAACTGGTACGAACGACGCTTAAAACATGCACTAAAAGGTAGTAACGTGTATTGGTATTTTGGAATTACATTTACAATGTTAATAGTCGTATTCATGCTCTTTGGAATGTCTGTAACTAGTGGTAGGACAAAAATCGAGTTCTTCCCCGACAACAAGCCCAACGAAATCTATGCCTACATAGAGTACCCACAAGGAACATCTATTGAAAAAACGAATACCTTAACAAAGGCGATAGAAAAACGAGTCTATGAGGTAGCCAATCAGGAAAAATATACCCAAGGAGCGCACAATTACCTTGTAGAATCCGCGGTATCCCAAGTTGGCGAAGGAGCAGGTAACCCAATGACGGATGGTGGATCTTCCGCAGAAATGCCACACCGAGGCAAGGTAACCTTGTCCATGCGGGAATACAAGTATCGGAACGGTCTTGATACCGAAAATCTTAGGGCAGAAATCCAAGAGGCTTTAACAGGTATTTATCCAGGTGTTGCCATATCCATTGAGAAAGAAGCTGCAGGACCACCAGCGGGATATCCTATCAATATTGAGTTAGAAGGTAAAGATTACTCAGCGCTCATAAATACCGCTGAGGATATTAAAAATTTCATCAACACAAAGAATATTGCCGGCATTGAAGAGTTAAAAATTGATGTAAACAAGGGCAAACCTTCCATGCAGGTGGTCGTAGACAGGGAAAAAGCAGGTGAGCTTGGTATATCCGTTGCTCAGGTTGGGCAACAGTTACGTAGGTCGGTATTCGGAGAAAAAGCAGGTGTATACAAAATAGATGGTGAGGATTACGATATCAATATTCGTTTTAATGAGGACATACGATATGATAAAAGCGCCTTGTTCAATCAAAATATCATTTTCCGTGATCCGGCTAATGGTCAGATAAAGGAAATTCCTATTTCTGCTGTAGCCTCTCAAAAAAATTCATCCGGATTTAGCGCCATTAAGCATAAAGATGCGAAAAGAGTGGTTACCATATACTCGCAGTTAAAGCCAGGATTTAGCGATGCGGGTGCCATCGTAGCCGAAATTCAAAAAGAGATGGAGAACTTCAGGGATCTTCCGTCAGACATGAAACTGGATTTTACCGGACAGATAGAGGAGCAGAACAAGCAAATGCAATTTCTGGTAGGTGCCTTTTTCTCAGGACTTGGACTCATTTTCTTGATTTTGATCTTCCAATTTGGAGGCATTTCCAAACCCTTAATCATTATGATCGCCATCTTCCTAAGTTTTATTGGTGTGTTTGGAGGATTAATGCTCACAGGTTGGTCCTTTGTAATTATGATGACCATGATGGGGATTATTTCCTTAGCCGGTATCGTGGTGAATAATGGCGTAGTACTCTTGGATTATACTCAGATTTTAATAGATCGTAAAAAAGTGGACTTAGACCTGGATGATAAAGACTTGGTCTCTATGGAACAAGTGACCGAAATCATTACCAGAGGAGGGAAAGCCAGATTACGTCCCGTAATATTAACGGCCATTACAACGGTATTAGGGTTAATTCCTTTAGCGATAGGGTTAAACATAGATTTCTTCTCACTATTTACCGAGTTTGACCCTAAAATCTATATTGGGGGAGATAATGTTATATTTTGGGGACCCTTGGCTTGGACCGTTATCTTTGGACTCATAGTTGCCACCTTCCTAACCTTGATTATCGTACCTGTATTATTTAACATCGTATACAGAATTAAAACTGGGATACGTGGTCGTGGAACTAAAAAAAT
>CBDUKC010000277.1:0-3914 GCA_965367705.1 uncultured Maribacter sp.
TGGTATAAGGAATCTTCTTCAAATGTTAGGTAGGATTGTCCCTTAACTCCCGAGCCGATTGTGATATCAATTTTAGATTTTTCTAAAACTTTTCCGTGATATGTTTTTGCCGTTTGATAACTGCTACCCTTATCTTGTGTCATACTAACTAGACTGCCTGCTAAATTTACAGTATTCTCACCACTGCTAAAACTGCCAAGAATATGCTTAGCATCTCCTGTAGCGGAAGTATTAAAGTGTGCAGTTGATATATGGGTTTTATAAATGTCTTCATGACATGGTATACAGGATTCTGAGCCAACAAATTTTTTACCGCTGTAGTGGACAGGTAATTCTGCTTTTATAGCCTGATATTCTGATAAGGATACCTCCCTGTAATTATTATATATAAGGTAGCCTAGAATTAACAATGCCAAAACGCAAATTCCAAATAGTATTTTTTTTAACACTTAAGCAATTTTATGATATCCAAAAACTTTAAACAATGCTTCTGTAGAAACGGATGTTTTTTTTATAAAAATACAACCTTTTGCACTGTTTTACTGCTAATTTCAATTCAAATTAGGATTAAATTGGTGAAGCATTTATGTTAGAATTTGGCACCATATATGTAAATACATACTGTCTTGTTCTACGCCGATGTAGCATTTTCGATAAGTACACCTTGTTATCTTAAGAAGAGTTATGATTTGAAAAACAAGTAATATTCAACCCACAATGGTATTGGATTCACATAAAAATTTTTAACAATCTCGAGTAAACTCAAACGGCTAAAGGAATTAGGATTGTAAAAGAGGTAACGCACAGAAATACAACCGAGTAACACCTTTACCGATTATCCTCGGCACAAAGATTACATTACAGCTTTGTATTTTAAGCCATACTTGGAATAGTTTTTTAGGAGTAAATGAAGTAGGTGTAATCGAGTTAATTTTTCATCTTAATTAGTATCACCCCATTGGCGCCTCGTGATCCATAAAAAGAAGCAGCATCATCACGTAGCACTCGAACTGAAGCAACCTCCCTAGGAAAGATAAACTCCATAGAACTTACAGGTGTGCCATCTACTATGATTAATGGGTCTTGACCGCCTTGAACCGAGTTGGTGGGTACCAATTGAACCTGAGTTCCATTAACTCTTGCTCCCGGTATTTCTGTCGCTATTAATTGGTACATGTTTACATACATACTATAGTCCTTCGGTTCTTTATTATTTCGCTTGATCTTTGTGGTGAAACCCAATTCTTCCAGATTCTCTTCGGACATGATTGCATCGCTTTTTGGAAAAACAATGACCATTTTATCTTCACCTTCAAATAGTTTTGTTTCTATGCCATAGTTCCAAGAAAATGCAGAAATTGTTTTGTTAGAAGGTTTTAAACCTATTTTGAACTGACCTTTCTTGTCCGTTTTAATTTTTGTCTTAACCGAATCAAGATAAATTACAGCGCGTTTTACCGGTTTTCGTTCAGAATTCAACACCGTACCTTCCACCCATTGTATTCTTGGTTTTTCTTTCTGAGCATTAATTTGAGAAAAACACAAAACAAAAAATAATAAAGCTGTAAAAATCCTCATAACCTATGGTGTTAATGTGTTAGTACGTATATCCATACAACTAAGTTAGCGATAAAAGCCATGGTATCTTACACGTTTAAGTGGTTTTTTATTGACACATTAGTTCACTCGCTATTATCTGCTACAAAGTGAGCAATTTTTGCAAGGAAATTTATGTATTTAAAACGGTGCTTTAACTGCTAGATAAAACTTTGACTTCATTGTATTTGAATTTGTTGTTGACAAACAATGTAGCAGTGGAGCTTAAGTAATCCAGACTATTGAAGGAACATAAAGTAGTTAAGCTAATGTGTTTTAATACAATGTATTATAATCAGTTTGTCTTCTAGGTTTTTAGTAAAAAATAAATAGTCTACACCGCCATCTTTTAATTTTAGTTTTTTCCTAATGGTTGCAACACTATCCGGAAAATTACGTGTGGTGATATTGGCACTGCTAAGCCCAAGTTTTTGAATCTCTTTTTTGTTGTAGTTCAACACTGTTTTTATTTCAAAACTCCTTCCTGGGAATGTCTCCAGAATTTCAGAGGTGTAAAGATGAGAATGCTGGTGTAATTTTTGAATAGTAGAACGGCTGCCAATTAGCTTAAACGCACCTGATTTTAGTAGGGCGGCGTTGGGCTCATAAAGGTATTTTCTAGGTTCCGAAAACTCTGGTACTGCTGCTTTTTCTTCAGAGGCTAAAAACTCGAAAATATCCTGTGAATTGGTTTTAAGGTTAACCGCCTTAATACTTGGTTCTTCTGTGAAGCCTTGTTGTAATACCCAAAGGACTTCTTTTACATCATTCTCTAGGGCAATAATATGGATTTCCGTTACATGTTTTAATTGGTGTAGACCAACGCTAAGATCAAGTAAAGGTCCTGTTTTGATGAGAATATTATCAGATTTAGAAAAAAGAAGGTCTATATGTTGGGTGACATCAGGTTCACAGTCTGTGAGATAAAACACTTTTTTGTTTGTATTTGTCCTTCTTGATGGGTCAATAAAAATCCAATCAAATTTTTCTTTGGTTTTCGTTAGAAATTCAATTCCATCACCAGAAACAAAATCAATATTGGATACGCCTAAATGTTTGAAATTATGGTGAGCGATTTTAGAGAGATTTTCGTCCTTTTCAACATGGTAAACGTGCTGTATTATTTTGCTAAAAGAATAGCAGTCTACCCCAAAGCCGGCGGTAATATCTGCTAGTGAGCTTCCGTTTATAATGCTGGCCTTATAGTCGGCGGCTAATTCGGAGGATGTTTGCGAGATGTTTAGCTTATTAGGGTAGTAGATATTTTTTGTTGAAAACCATGTAGGTAATTTGTGCTTACTTTTCAATTTGGCCTCTATCTGTTCCGCCAGCTCTTTTGTGGAGACAGCTTCGAACGGGGATTTTTGAAACAGCAGGGTTGGGGTATCCGCTTGTAAGTTGTCAGTTATAAACGCTTGAACCTCTTTTTGTAAAATATTTTGGTTCATAAATGATTTAGAGGTTCTTGGTAAGTGATTGGACGATTTTATTGTCCGCCAGGAATTCTTTTAAAATCACTTTTATAGCGGTGTAACCAGGCACGGCAATAATCATCCCTACAATCCCGAATAGCAGTCCTGCAATAATTATTACCAAAAAGATTTCTAACGGATGCGATTTTACACTATTCGAAAATATAAAGGGTTGTGAGAAAAAATTATCGACCAGCTGTCCAGCAACAAGTCCAATAATTACATAGCCCGTATTAGGAAGAATTACAGTGCTAAAATCCATGCCCAACGTGCTGGTCATGGTAAGTAAAATCATGAGAACACCACCGATTATTGGACCGATATAGGGTATAACGTTGAAAAGCGAGCACAAGAAGGCGATAACGATTGCATTTTCTATGCCTACAATCAATAATACGACAGTGTAGATTATAAAAAGAATAAATATTTGGAGTAGAAGGCCTACAAAATATCGTGATAACAAACCATTTATCTTGTTTATAGAATTTATTGTTCCTGATTCTTTAGTGTTTGGCACAAACATCAATAGGCCATTCTGAAAGAGTTTACTATCCTTAAGGAAGAAAAATGAAATGAACAACACAGAGAAAAGCCCAATACTTAGAGTGCTAAGTACGTTTAAAAAAGTGTTGAGGAAATTTGGTATAAAGCTAAGGTTAAGACCTTCAAGGATATTCATTTCAAGATTTGATTCTTGTATGACGTCTCCTACTACGCTAGTTGAAAGCCCTAAGTACTGTGTTATTTCAAAATATAGTGTATTTATACTTTTTTGAAGTCCGTCCATATGCAGCAAGGAAAGGTTTTTGCTCTGTTCTGATATTAGTGGTATGAAAAGCGCAAAAA
>CBDUKC010000278.1:0-3903 GCA_965367705.1 uncultured Maribacter sp.
AGTATTATTAATATAGACTCCCCTTTTAATGAATATATTGATAGGAATGGAAAATTAGGGGTAGTTTACGCCTCTGCTGTGTTTAAAGATTATTTCTATTTGGGAACCAACCAAGGCTTGTTTTATAAGAGAATAAATGCGAAAGGTGACTTTGAGCTTATTAGTGGTACAGAGGGTCAAGTCTGGCTTTTAAAGAAATTTGATGATGTGCTTTTTTGTGGGCACAACAATGGGACTTATGCTGTGAGCCAAGACCAGGCTAAATTGATTTCAAATTTTCCTGGAACGTGGGATATCAAGGACATACCAAACCATAGAGACATGTTGTTGCAAGGTAACTTTAATGGGTTGAGTGTGCTTGAAAGAATTAACGGTAATTGGGTGTTTAAGAATAAAATTGAAGGCTTTGATATTTCAAGTCGTTTTTTAGAATTTATTGGTGATACTAAAGTAGCTGTGAATCGTGAGTTCAAAGGTATTTTTGAATTGGAATTAGATAATGATTTCTCCAAAGTAGTTGAGGAAAAAAACGAAGCTTCAAAGGGTACCGGAGCAAGTTTATCAACTTATCTGGGAAATGTGTTGTATGCTAGTAATAATGGTATTTTTAAATATAACGAGAATACCCAAACTTTTGTTATTGACACTGTGCTCACTACTATTTTTTATGACAATAATGATAACCCTGTGGGTATTTTTATAGCTGACGAACAAGCAAAGCGCCTATGGTCTTTTACAAATAGTAATATTGTATATGCCTCTCCTGAGAAGTTTAACTCAAGCTCAAAAATCAATAAAATAGCAATTCCTTCGGATGTTAGAAGGAATTTAGGTGTTTTGGGTTTTGAGAGTCTTACTCCTATTAATAATGAGAAGTATTTAATAGGAATGTCTAATGGGTATCTAACTTTAGACTTAAAGAAGTTAACTTCCAAGGAATACTCTATTCGGATTAATTCAATTTCAAGAAAGTCGAATGATTCTGAAACCGAAAAAATTTCTCTCGATAGTACAACAACTTTTAACTATACACAGAATAACCTTTTCTTTTCATACCATGTCCCCGAATTTGATAAATATACCGAAGTTAATTACCAATATCAATTAGAAGGAATTCATGAACAATGGAGCGACTTTGCTAGTGTTTCTAACGTCTCTTTCGAAAATTTACCATATGGTAATTATACATTTAATGTGCGAGCCAGAGTAGGTAATGACATTTCTACTAATATAGCATCATATAGTTTTAGGATTGAACGGCCATGGTATCTTTCTAATATGGCTATATTACTTTATGTGCTTTGTTTTTTTCTATCTGGTTTTTTCGTTCATAGATTATATAAGAATTATTACAGAAGACAGCGTGAACAGCTTTTGAGCGATGGAAAAAAGAAGCTAAAGCGTAAAAAGTTGAAGGCGCAAAAGAAAATAGTTCAGATAAAAAATGAAAAACTGAGAGAGGAAGTTGCAAATAAGAATAGGGAATTGGCCATATCAACGATGAGCATTATTAAAAGGAATGAATTTCTCAATACAATTAAGGATCAATTAAAAAAGAATGCAAATAATCCTGAGGTAAAATCTGTAATTAGAACAATAGACCGAAATATTAATAATTCAGACGATTGGAAATTTTTTGAAGATGCTTTTAATAATGCAGATAAAGACTTTTTAAAAAAAGTAAAAAATCTGCATCCAGAGTTAACCGCTAATGATCTTCGCTTATGTGCTTATCTAAGATTGAACCTATCTTCAAAAGAAATCGCTCCGTTGCTTAATATTTCCCTACGCAGCGTTGAAGTAAAGCGATATCGTCTACGTAAAAAAATGAACTTACTACATAAAGATGGTCTTACTGATCATATTATGAATATTTAGATTCCACAACATACTACGATCTTACCACAACATTACCTATACAAAACTCTAGTATTGGGAATATTTGGGTGGATTCATGGTGATTGTCAAATTACTCTTCATAAGTATATAATATTGATGATTTGATAAAATTTAGTACTTAATTTTAGTTTGTATGTTTTTTGTATGGGTTCTTTTTATGTTTTTACAAAAACAATACAATAATTTGCTATTGACTTTAAAGCTAATTATTGGTTTTATAATAAGAGCTTAAATATCTAAGACTTTTAAACTAAAAAACTAAATTAAAGAGACTATGAAAAAAATGAAGTATATCGTTGCAATGTTGCTTATGATTGCAATTGGCTGTGACGACGACGACATTCGCGGAAATTTACCATTAACAAATTTTTCTCCTAATGCAGAAGTTAAAACTGATGGTTCAGGAGATGTTATCTTTAAAACTACGGTATCGGGTGCCACTTTAGTAGAGTACGATTTTGGGGACGGTACTACTGGAGAATCACTTACTGGTTATACTGTACATAGGTATACCGAAGCTGGTCAGAATACCTATACGGTGACAATTACGGCCACTGGCTCAGATGGCACTACGCTCACTGAAACGGTGGAGGTGACTATAGATTTACCTGTTACCAATTCGGACTTTGTAAACTTACTTACCAATGGAGATTCAAAAACATGGTTTGTTGCAGTGGCGCAACCCAGTCATTTAGGCTTAGGACCCGCACGGGAAGGTATTGATGGAGATTGGTGGTATCCTAAATGGTATTCGTCTCAGGCTTTTGAAAAATGTAGTGACGAACTCTCAGATTGCTTTTGCGATGATGAATTGACCTTTTCAGTAGATAATAATGGAGAAGTTTCTTATGTGCTTGACAACAAGGGGCAAACTTTCTTTAACGTCGGTCATAAAGATGTGGCTGGAGGGACAGCAGATGAAGATTACTGTTATGATTACGATACCTCAGGTACCAAAAACGTGACTATAACAATGGTTTCAGGTAATGTTCCCGAAGGAGAAACTACCGGCACGCAAATGGATTTTTCTGATGGTGGGTTTATGAGTTATTATGTAGGTTCATCTTCCTATGAAGTTCTTTCGATTAGTGAGGATCTATTATATGTACGTACTTATGATAGTGAAAATCCAGATTTAGCGTGGTATCTTAGGTTTACTTCAGAAGCTGCAACCGGAGGAGGAGAGGAGTCTCTTGAGACCGTATACACCAATCTGGTTTGGTCTGATGAGTTTGATGTGGATGGAGCACCGAATCCTGCAAATTGGACATATGACTTAGGCGCAGGTGGCTGGGGAAATGGGGAGGCCCAGGACTATACTAGTAATCCTGAAAACGTTAAGGTAGAAGACGGTATGCTGAAAATTACCGCTATAGGTTCAGGTGATGCAAGCGGTACCAAGCATTATTATGATGATATAACTTTGGTTGGTGCTGGAGGAGCAATTTCCGAAGTGGAAAATTTTGAAGGAACTGCTCCTGTATTTACCAACTTTGGAGGAGCTTCTTCTTCTGTTATTGACAACCCTGATACTACGGGAGAAAATACATCAACAAAAGTGGGCGAATCTTTAAAAACTAATGGTGCCGAGATTTGGGGAGGGTCTTTCTTTGATACATCCACTCCATTAGATTTGAGTACATATTCAACTATTAGTATAAAGACTTGGTCTCCAACTGTTGGAGCTGTAATTAGGTTAAAAATTGAAAACCAAGCCAATGATCAAGAATTCTTTGAGGTTGATGCTAATACTACGGTGTCTGAAGCATGGGAAACACTAACTTTTGATCTTAGTACTGCACCGGCGTTTACCTATGATAGAGTGGTATTGTTCTTTGATTTTGGGGTTAGCCCTGTTGGCAACGCCGCATATACTTCTGCACGAATTAAATCTGAAAATTTGTATGAGTTTACCTATGGTAGAGTAGAAGTTAGAGCTAAACTGCCTTCCGCCGGAGGTACATGGCCTGCATTATGGGCTTTAGGTGCTAACTTTGATGAAGT
>CBDUKC010000279.1:0-3902 GCA_965367705.1 uncultured Maribacter sp.
ATCGACTTCGTTTCAAGTCATAATTACTGTGGCTAATGAAAGTGAACAGCAAGAAATACAGAATTTCTTGATAGACTCGGGAATGAATTCGATGACCGATTACTTTTTTTTCTGTTGAATTAGTTCCTCCTATATTTAAAACATAGGCCCATATAAACATAAAAATGAGAAAGTTGGTATACCCAAAATAAGTATCTTTGCGTAATTAAAAACAGGAATGCAGTTTAAATATCCAGAAATTCTTTGGGCGCTATTACTTCTAGTCATTCCTATTATTATCCATCTTTTTCAGCTCCGAAGATTTAAAAAAACTCCTTTTACCAACGTAAAACTGCTTAAAAAAGTAGTTTCAGAATCCAGAAAAAGTAGTATCCTAAAAAAATGGTTGCTCCTTGTTACCCGCATAGGCCTTTTAGCAGCTTTAGTAGTTGCATTTGCCCAGCCTTTTAAAGCTGATGCCACTGCACTACAAGAGAAAGAATATGTCTTTTATTTAGATAACTCCTTTAGTATGCAAACCAAAATACAGGGTAGTACCTTGTTACAAAGTATGGTTCAAGAGTTCATTAAAAACATATCGGAAGATGAGCAATTTACGCTGCTAACCAATGATAAGGTGTACTCTAATGTTGTCATTGAAGATATAAAAAACGAACTATTACAACTCCCTGTTAGCAGCAAGCAATTAACTATCGAAGAAATTATTCTGGCTGCAGAAACTTATTTTAAAAACGAATCAGGCACGAGTAAAATTACCGTTCTAATTTCTGACTTTCAATCTAGCATGGGTCCACCGCCCGTAGATAGTCTTTACAAAACTCAAGTACATTATATTAAACCCAATTTTGAGCTTCCTACGAATATTTCTATAGATTCCATGTATCTGAGTACTATGGAAAATGATAAGGTGGAACTTATCGCCGAGCTTTCTTCAAGCCAATCCATAGAGACCACAGCCGTTTCCTTGTATAATGGCGATAAACTCATTGCGAAGACGGCTGCAAAATTTAATAAAAATAAAAAGGCATCCGTTCAATTTTCCATCGCCCCAAATTCGTCAATTATTGGGAGAGTGGTACTATCCGACAACGGCCTTGCCTACGATAACCAATTTCATTTTACCATTGATGTCCCTGAAAAAATAAAAGTACTTACCATTGGTACAGCTGATACAGGTTATCTTTCAAAAATATTTACGGATCCAGAATTTTCATTTTCAAATTCTAGCTTGGCGCAACTAAATTACGGCGTGCTGGAAAGTTATAACCTTATCATATTAAATGAGTTAGAAGCTATTCCTAGTAGTCTTACTACAGCAATAAAATCTTTTACTGCAAACGGTGGGAACTTCATTTTAATTCCTGCTCCGGAAATCGACATCACATCCTATAATCTACTTACCTCAAGCTATTCAAATACAACCTATAAAAGCAGTATTAACCAGAGAATTTCATTAGCCAACGTGGTATTCGACCATCCATTATATACTAATGTTTTTGAAAAAAGAGTAGCTAATTTTCAATACCCCGTAGTAAATAGTTACTACCAAACGACGACGACAATCCCAGCAGCATTGGGATTACAGAATGGCACACCCTTTTTGAACGGCGCAGACAACGTGTATTTATTTAGTGCAAGTTTATCCCAAAAAAATTCTAACTTCCAGAATTCCCCTTTAATAGTACCTACATTCTATAATATGGGTATTAATAGCTTAAAACGAACACCTTTGTACAACACCTTAGGTAAAAGCACTACAGTAGAAATACCGATATCCTTATCAAAGGACAATATTCTTACACTAATTAAGGGAACGGAATCGTTTATTCCGCAACAAAGATTACTTCCAAAAAAGGTAGCGCTCTCTTTTAAGGAAAGTCCGGATACCGATGGTACCTTCAGTATAAAAAATAACGAAACAATACTCAAACATATAAGTTTCAATTACGATAGAGATGAAAGTAATCTGTTCTATTCAGAATTAGATGAGATATCACCCAATCTTTTACATCAAAATGTTCCAAGCTTTTTTAAGGAGACCCAAAAGGCTAATACTATCAATGAATTTTGGAAATGGTTCGCTATTTTAGCACTGTCATTTATTTTCTTAGAAACCATATTCCAGCGAATATTGAAATAACAAAGTTCGTAAACAACGTATAAGGCAAATGAAAATACTCTTAAAATCGGCCAAAATAGTTGATCCTAAAAACAAGGAACTACATTTAAAAAAGAGGGATATTCTTATCACTAACGGAATCATAGAAAAAATTGCGGTTAACATAACGCCCGCTACAAAGACAAAGACTATCGAGCATAAAAACCTGCATGTGAGTATAGGGTGGTTCGATACCGGTGTCTGCTTTGGAGAGCCTGGTTATGAAGAACGTGAAACCATTACAAACGGACTTGAATGTGCCGCAAAAAGTGGATTTACGGATATAGTACTGAATCCAAATGGTCATCCCCTACCTGATAGTAGTTCCGATATCGTTTTTTTAAAGAATTCCGCTAAAGACCATCTTACGGGTTTACATCCCTTAGGTAACCTCACTGTTAAAGGAGAAAGTGAATCCTTGGCAGAATTATATGATATGAAAAACTCAGGTGCGGTAGGGTTTTACGACTATAAACAGCCTGTTACCAATCCAAATTTGTTAAAAATTGCCTTACAATACGCTCAAAATTTTGATGCGACCGTTTGCTCTTTTCCATTAGATACTAAGATTGCAGGTAAAGGAGTAGTAAACGAAGGGGTAGAAAGCACCCAGTTAGGATTAAAGGGAATCCCAGCACTTGCCGAAGAACTTCAAGTAGCACGAGATCTTAATATTCTGGAATATACTGGAGGTAAATTACATATACCCACCATAAGTACTAAAAATTCGGTAATTCTTATCGCAGCAGCTAAAAAGAAAGGGTTAAACATTACCTGTAGCGTTCCAATCCATAATCTAATTTTTAATGATAGTACATTAAGGGAATTTGACACGAGTTTTAAAACGCTTCCACCGCTTAGGTCTGCAGATGATTGTGATGCCTTGATAAAGGGAATTAAAAATGGAACAATAGATTTTGTTACTGCTGATCATACCCCGTTGAATATAGAATTAAAGGAGGTCGAATTTGACAACGCTGCATACGGAACCATTGGACTGGAAAGTGCGTTTGGAGCATTACTTACCGTATTTGATTTAGAGACTACGATAGCGCTATTGACCTCAGGCAGAGAAACTTTTGGTATGCAAACTCCAAAATTAGAAGAGGGCACGCCAGCATCATTGACCTTGTTTGAACCGAGTACCACATATGAATTCTCGAATTCAAATATTCATAGTTCTTCTAAAAATAGTATGTTTTTAGGCAAAACATTAAAGGGAATGGTTTTAGGTGCAATAGCACAAAACAAACTGATATTAAACTTTTAAGCTATGATGAAGGATGATGAGAAAGTAGCTGGTAAAACAACTGCCATTGTTGCCTATTTAACCCTAATTGGGGCGCTAATAGCCATCACTATGAATAATGAGCCCAAACACGACTTCGCACGATTTCATACAAGGCAGGCTTTTGGGCTGCACTTAATGTTCCACGCATTTGCCCTGTTTTCGAGTGTTTGGTACAATCAATATGCTTTATACGGACTTTACCTTTGCTATATCGTACTTTGGGTCTATGGTTTTATTTCGGCCATTAATAATCAAAAACAAATCGTACCGATTGTAGGTTCGTACTTTCAAAAATGGTTCACTTTTATTTCTTAACTAAATGACTACAGCTCCCCTTTCTTTAGAACATATTATCAGACCTTCCTCCCTAACGGATAAAAAAGCCCCGGCACTGTTTATGCTGCATGGTTATGGAAGCAATGAAGAAGACCTTTTTTCTTTTGCAGCAGAACT
>CBDUKC010000280.1:0-3892 GCA_965367705.1 uncultured Maribacter sp.
GGAGCTACGTTGTCATTTTCCGAATACTCAAATTTGAACCAATAATCGGTTGACGGCATTTCACTCCCATTAAAGGTACCGTCCCAAGCATCGGCTACGCCCAACTGTTTCAAAAGTTTACCGTAGCGATCAAAAATAAAGACAGCTACATCAGAAATACTCGTAGCATCTATTCCTTGAACGTTCCACTGATCATTTATTCCATCCCCATTAGGGGTGAAAAACTTTGGGTATGCAAAAACCACAAAGGGAATTGGTTCCGTTATCCCACATCCATTTTTATCATTTATGATAACTGTATTTTCTCCAGGTGGGATATTCATGAAAATTGGACTATCCTGAAACTCACCTCCATTGATTGCAAATTCATAGGAACTATCTCCATCCATAATAAACTCAACATTATTTTGGTCTGGGTCTATGGAAAGATTCGTATCTAAAATCTCTACACGGTCTAAAATAGGATCTCCATAAAACGTAATAAGTATGCCACCAACATCTGCTACAATAGGCGGTGTTCCAGAAATCGTCGTAATTTCTGCAAAATATCGTCCTGAGTTTGGACTAGACACTACCAATTCCGCACCAAAAGGACCTGTACCGCCTAGAATCTGATCAACTGTTCCATCATCTTCATAATCTACAGACCATACCACATTTGCTATATCAGAACCAGCAGGAGAACGTAAGGCACTAAGCACAATATCAGGGTCTCCTTCGCAGGCTACAATATCCAAACCTAGAAACTCATCTCTTAGCGTACAATCCAAGGCCGTATTTTGATCAGCCTCTACCGAGTTTCCAGTAAATGAAAGCATAAATGGCTCCGGATCACCGTCAAAGTTGGTGTTAAAATTATTTATTAAGATGTAATAAAGCTCTCCTGGCTGTACATCCAACCACTCGTCATATGTATTTTGGCTGCCTATCAAAAATGGAGCACCTTCTTGTCCATTTTCAGGATTTACACCTACTCCGGTAAATTCCGTGTTGTTTACTTCGTAATTGCAACGAATAGGCTCTGAAGTACCGTCTCCTATAATTGTACAGAAATTTTGTCCATCAGCTTCGTCATAAGGTCCATAAACCGCAAAATCCCATTCGGCAGTAGGCGTTCCAGCACTACCATTGGTAGACATGGCCTGAATATCAAAACCAACTTGCCCTCCAGTACCAGCTCGAAATACATACCAAGACGTATTATTTTCAATATTAGCAGAACTAACACTCCCTTTCTCCAAGCAACCTGATTGCGTAATTACCTCTGGATCAAAATCCTCTATATCTCCGCCTCCATCAGCCAAGCCAAAAATAGGTTGGTCTGCGCATACGGGTATAGCGGTTCTACAATCGGGAGAATTTTGTGCTTGTACATTCCCAATACACAGAAACAAACAAAAAATTAATATGAGTTGTGTTCGCATAAACTAAATGAGGCTATTAATAAACTGTAACATATATGATAACTAGCAGCCTCGCTTTTTAGTATTTTACATCGGTTTTTTACGCACTTAATCGATGAAATGCAATCTTAGGCACACAATATTAACTATTTCAACACACCTCAATACAATTGAATTGATTGCTCTTATTTCGTAAAAAAGGTTCAGGGTTTGTGATTCATACAGGGAGGCTAATGGGTAGGTGAGTACAAAACCCAGTGACTACTTTGGCTTAACACTAATTTCTAACATACCCCGTCTTAGCCGTGGTAAAAAGTGCCATATAATGCATATCTTTGCCCCTTCTAAAAGTTTTGATTAAATGAAAACTAAAGGCACATTGGAAGACCATTTTGAACAGGTTGGTGAGGACCATATTTCTTCATCGGATGAAACACCGCTTCGCAAGGACGCTTTTGTTTTGAGCGATGAAGAAAAGATAGCAAGAATTAATACCAATGTTAGGGAAATCATGCTCACATTAGGTTTGGATTTGGACGACGATAGTTTGAAAGGAACACCTAACCGCGTAGCTAAAATGTTCGTAAAAGAAATTTTTAGCGGACTGCATCCAGACAGGAAACCAAAATCATCCACATTTGACAACAAATATAAGTATGGAGAAATGTTGGTGGAAAAAAACATTACACTCTACTCTACTTGTGAACACCATTTGCTACCTATAGTTGGACGAGCACATGTCGCCTATATTTCTAAAGGAACCGTGGTAGGTCTTTCCAAAATGAACCGTATTGTAGACTATTTTGCAAAAAGACCACAGGTACAAGAGAGGTTAAACATACAAATTGTAAGGGAACTGCAAAAAGTATTAGGCACGGATGATGTGGCATGTGTTATAGATGCAAAACACCTTTGTGTTAACTCTAGGGGCATTAGGGACATAGAAAGCAGTACCGTAACCGCAGAGTATGGCGGAAAGTTCAAGGAAGAAGCTGTACGTAGAGAATTTCTGAACTTCATTAACCTTGACACAACGTTCTAATTCTTTTTAAAAAGATGCAACTATACGAGCAGCAACAACTCAAAGTACAAAATTCCCTAACCGGCAAAAAAGAACTATTCACTTCTTTAAATCCTGGACATATAGGTATGTATGTTTGTGGACCTACTGTTTACAGCAATGTTCATCTGGGCAATTGTCGCACCTTTATGTCATTTGACATGATTTTCCGTTACTTTAAACACCTGGGCTACAAAGTTCGATATGTACGAAATATTACAGATGCAGGACATTTGGTTGATGATGCGGAAGACGGGGAAGATAAAATTGCAAAAAAGGCACGTTTAGAGCAACTGGAGCCGATGGAAGTCGTTCAGCGCTATACGGTTGACTTTCATAATATTCTTGAAAAATTCAATTTTCTACCGCCTAGCATAGAACCTACAGCAACAGGACATATTATTGAACAGATTGAAATCATTAAAGTTATCATTGAAAAAGGATACGCTTATGAAACAAATGGGTCTGTCTATTTTGATGTTGTAAAATTTAACGAAACAAACGATTACGGAAAATTAAGCGGTCGTAAGTTGGAAGACATGATTGCAAACACCCGCGAGCTTACTGCACAGGACGATAAACGCAGTCCCCAGGATTTCGCGCTCTGGAAAAAAGCTGAACCACAGCATATTATGCGATGGCCTTCCCCATGGGGTGATGGCTTTCCAGGTTGGCATTTGGAATGTACTGCGATGAGCACAAAGTATTTAGGTGAAACATTTGATATACATGGTGGTGGAATGGATTTGAAATTCCCGCACCATGAGTGTGAAATTGCCCAAGCCGAAGCTAGTAATGGCAAGTCTCCTGTACAATATTGGCTACACACCAATATGCTTACACTCAATGGTAAGAAAATGGCCAAATCTACCGGTAATAGTATTTTACCCGGAGAGATATTTTCGGGAAATAATGAAATTTTAAGTAAGGCCTTTTCTCCTTCTATGGTTCGTTTCTTTATGATGCAGGCGCATTACACCAGTATTCTGGACATTAGTAATGATGTATTACTTGCCTCGGAAAAAGGATTCAACAAATTAATGGAGGCCATCAACACCTTGGATACCCTAGTTGAAGGAAAGCAAACCGACTTCGACGTGCTTGCATGGAAGCAGTCCTGCTATGATGCCATGAACGATGATTTCAACACACCAATCTTAATTGCAAAACTGTTTGATGCTGTAAAGCACATCAATCTTATAAAAGAAGGCAAAGAATCCATAAGCGCAGCGGATAAAATGGTATTGAAAGAAACAATACACAGTTTTGTTTTTGACGTGTTGGGTCTGGAAAATAAAAAAAGTTCAGCGGCGGATACCGAAAAACTGAGCGGCGCGGTAGAACTGCTCATTCAGCTTAGAAAAAACGCAAGGGAAAATAAGGATTTTGATACTTCTGATAGTATACGGGACCAATTGGCAGCTTTGGG
>CBDUKC010000281.1:0-3873 GCA_965367705.1 uncultured Maribacter sp.
GCGGGCAATAAGCTTTAGCTTCGTGCGAAGACGGAAACTGGCCAGCGCGCCAACTGGCCTCCCGAAGTTTCGGGACTATCACAGACGGCGTACCTCTGCACTACGCTTAGCTAAACCTTTAAATACAATTAATTAAATGAAAAACACCTTTCTAATTGCTTGTCTTATTTTTTTTATTGCGTCTTGTTCAAACAGCCGTAAATCAAAAGATATTTCCAACACAACGATAAATGTTAATACCGTTGAACTTCCTGAAGTCAACCTATTTCTTACCTCATCTAGTTCAAAAGTGTATTCTGCACTTGTTCCATTACTTCCTTTTAAACCAGCTGGCCGAACGATTAGCTATATAAGAACAGCCTCATATCCCGATGGTGTGGATCTAGAATCTAAAAATCATGAAATGGAAGGGCTTGAAGATTTAGGATTTCAAGTTAAAAGCATCGACTTAGCATTACTTGAACCTGATGGTTTGGAAAAGGCTTTTTCTGAATGCGACGTGTTTTGGGTTTGTGGCGGCAATACATTATACCTGCTTCAAGAGTTCAGAAGGTCAGGATTTGACAAGTTTGTAACGAAAAAGATTTCAGAGGGTGTTCCGTATGTGGGCTCTAGTGCTGGCTCTATTATCTTAGGACCAGATATAGAATTTGAACGTATTGCTTGTGATATTGCAGAAGCACCAAATTTGACTTCCTTTGAAGGCTTAAATCTCTTCCCGTTTTCTACATATGTGCATTTTGATAAACCATGGACAAAAGATGTATATCAAGAAATATTAAAATTTTCGATAGATAACAGTAAATCGTTTATCACACTTCATGACAATCAATTTATTCACGTTCAAGGCGAAAAATGGCAAGTAATTGATGTAGAGTAAAAACATGTATTTAACACCTTGTATAACCCGCCCGACAGAGTCGTTCCTGCCCGACAGGTCATTCCCGTCCGTACCGGAACGGGCGGACAGGCGGGTTGCTGGTTCTAGCCTATTTACGAACCCCGAAGCTTCGGGGCTCGCGTCCCGAGGCTTCGGGATTCTATCTGTGATTTATTTGCTAAATTAGGTGCTTAACCACGCAACTAACCATACACAAAACCGTTGGCAGTCATTAAGACAAATTATGAGAATAACCATCATATTATTAATCTTTTCTCTACTATTGAGCTGTTCAGGTGAAGCGCAAGTTTATCCCAATAAAAACTGGGCAACAAATCAAAATCCTTCGAAAGCTGGCTGGGGAGATACAGAACGATCAGCTTTCACTCGGTATATCATTGATAGCACCAATATTACTGGGCTAATTATTATTCATAAAGGACAAGTTATACTTGAATTTGGAGATTTAGATGAAAATAGCTACTTAGCATCATGTAGAAAAAGCGTGTTGGCTATTCTCTACGGCAAATATGTGGAAAATGGTCAGATTAATTTAGATAAAACACTTGGTGAGTTAAAAATTGAGGACCATTCACCCTTACTTAAAATTGAACAATCAGCAACAATAAAAGATGTAATGTCAGCACGTTCAGGCGTTTTTTTACCTGGCTCTAATGGAGGGGATTTTAGAAGGCTCGCACCCAAAAGAGGGTCTGTAAAACCTGGCAGTTATTGGCTTTACAGCAACTGGGATTTCAATTTAGCAGGTTATATTTTCGAACAAGAGGCTAACCAAAATATCTATGATGAAATAGAAGAGCAATTAGTGAACCCTCTTCAAATGCAAGATTGGAATAGGTCTTTACAACTAAAAAATGGGAATCTAGAAGTATCAAAGTTCCCTGCCTATCACATGTGGTTTTCTGCAAGAGATATGGCCCGTATAGGTTTGTTGATGTTGAGAAAGGGCAAATGGAAAGAAAAGCAAGTTGTACCAAAATATTGGGTAGAAGAAATGATTACCCAAAGAACATCCTATGAAGAAGCTCAGAAAAATGCACCTATCTTAAAAGAAGATGGGCTAGACCTTGGCTATGGGTATATGTGGTGGTTAATAGAAAACACAGTAGACTATAGACTAAAAAGTGCTTATTCTGCTCAAGGTGCTTTAGGGCAAAATATTACTGTTTATCCAGAAATAGATGCCGTCCTAGCTTTTAAAACAAAAAGTGATTATAGAAGACGTAATAGTATTCAAACACAAATGAATGTGATAAAAAAAGCTGCTAAAATCTACAATCAAAATAACGAACATTAGTCAATAATGAAAATAGTAAATCCAACAATCATATTCATCATATTTATAGTAGCTTCTTGTAACCAGAGAAAAAGGGTAAATCATGATGCGCAACTTGAAAAAGAAAGTGAGATTGATAAAGAGTATCTAACCGCAATGCTAGATACAATATGGACAACTGAGCAGGTGCCTATTCGATTGAGAGATTCTCTTGGAAAAGTACATGGTTATGAATCTGTGGAGTTTCAAAAACAAAATGAAATATACCATAGTAACCATGATATTAATGAAAAGAAAATCCTTGAAATTTTGGATACTCAAGGATGGCCAAGTAAAAATATTATTGGGGAGCAGGGACATTTAACAATCTGCAACGTCCTTCAACATTCAGGCGTTGAGGTTAGAAAAAAATACCTCCCGATGATGAGAAAAGCTGTTAAAGAGAAAGAATTAGCTCCAAGGTTATTGGCACGAGCAGAAGATAGATTGGCTACAGATCGTGGAGACCTTCAAATTTATGGAGGTCAAATAAAATACTATCCCAAAACCAAAAGCTTTAATGTTTGGCCCATAATGGATCCAGAGAATGTTGATCAAAGGCGTGCAGAAATTGGACTTGAACCCATGGCAGAATTTTTGAAAAATCTAAGAAATCCATTGGAATGGGACTTAGAGGAGCAAATAAGAAGAATAAAAGAGTTTGAATTGGAACGAAGCAAAAAGAAAGAATAACGAAATGCCAACAAAGAACTGAGGTAAAAAACAAACAAATTCTTCCTTAATCTGAAACATTAGTATTCTAGGCCCATAGATTCAAAAATCTGATTCTTTGAGCTTTTTTTATTCAATCTATCTTCTATTTATCTTGGCAATATTGAAACGTAAGTTTCATCATATGGTCTACCAGATTTTGCAATAGCAAAAGACTGTTTGAGTAGTTTGTTAGCAACTGCTATCAATACTAGTTTCTTACTCTTTCCTTTGTTCACGATTCGCTCATATACCTCCTTACACGCCTTGTTGTGCTTGCAGGCGTTAAAGGAACATAGGAACAAAAGGTTACGCAGCTTTCTATTGCCCACTTTGCTTATCCTTGCACGACCTCTAACGCTGCTCCCCGATTCTCTAATCGTTGGGGTAATACCAACATAACTACAAAGCTGTGACGCATTCTCGAACTTGGAAAAACCATCCGTGACCACTATTAAAAATAATGCGGTCTTTTGACCTATTCCAGGTATACTGGTGAGTAAGGTCAATTGCTCTTGCTGGTCCTCTTTTACCAAGGATAGTATCTTCGATTCGATAGCTACTACCTCCTTATTAAGCTGCTTCTTGTTACGTATCAAAGAACGATAGACAAACTTTGAGGGAATACCCAGAACAGCTTCTCCATGTATCTTGTTCTTAGTTGCGGTACGTTGTTTTAAATAGGTGTCTAATAACCGGAACAATTGTAAACATTCACTCTGGGTATCCGTTAAAGCATTGTAGAGCGGAACTTCATTGATAAGGGCATATTCACAAATAGCCTTTGCATCGCTTTTGTCCGTCTTTACCTTTGCTAGTTTCATTTGTATAAATCGCTTTATCGACAATGGGTTTACAACAGAAACGGTTACTCCGTTTTTGTAAAGAAACTGTGCAAGTCTATAATGATAATAACCGGTAGCTTCCATAACCACCAATGAACCTT
>CBDUKC010000282.1:0-3859 GCA_965367705.1 uncultured Maribacter sp.
GCAATAGGTCAGGAAGCTTTTGAAGGTATTAATGAGGAGAAATGTGCTTCACATCTGCTTAATTCCCCATCTAATTTTACGGCTTCCAAGCTCAAATGGGTAAAGGATAACGAGCCAGAAATTTACGAACGAGTCCATAAATTTATGCTTCCTGGCGACTATATCGCCTATCGCCTTTCCGGAGTCATGAACACGACGGTTTCGGGACTTTCTGAAGGTGTTTTTTGGGATTTCAAAAAGGAGTCTGTAGCAGACATCCTTATGGAATACTTTGGTTTTGATTATAACAAGGTGCCGGATATTGTGGCTACCTTTTCTAAACAAAGCAAGGTTAATGATGTTGGGGCTATCGAAAGCGGACTTGCCTCAGGAACTCCCATCTTGTATAGGGCAGGAGATCAGCCTAATAATGCTTTGTCTCTCAATGTCTTTAATCCTGGAGAGGTAGCAGCAACAGGTGGTACTTCTGGAGTTGTTTATGCCGTTACGGATAGTCTTTCGGTAAAGGAATATGCTCGGATAAATAACTTTGCACATGTAAATTATGAAAAGGGAAAAGCCTTACGTATCGGTAAGCTGCTTTGTATTAATGGAGCTGGGATACAGTACCGTTGGTTGTTGAACAATTTGGATGTCACCTCTTACAAAGAAATGAACGATTTGGCTGCTGAGGTCCCGGTAGGGTCAGACGGTGTTTGTGTGCTTCCTTTTGGCAATGGTGCAGAGCGCATGTTGAACAATTTGGATATCGGAACAAGAATCGTTAATTTAAATTTGAACAACCATAACAAAGCACATCTATGTAGGGCTGCCTTAGAGGGGATTGCATTTTCCTTTGTTTATGGTATGGATATCTTACGATCGGACGGAAGTCAGATAAATGTAATACGTGCAGGGAATGATAATCTCTTTCGTTCCAAGATATTTTCAAACACAGTGTCCACGCTCATTTCACATGATATTGAAATATATAATACAACTGGGGCCATTGGCGCGGCAAGAGCTGCAGACCTTCACAAAGGAGATTTTACCTCTTTTGGAAAACAGATTATGGATAATGATTATGTAATGACATATGAACCTTCAAGCGATACATCGGAGTATAAGGCAGCATATGAAATATGGAAAAACGAACTAGAATTGGTATTAAATAAAAACTAATATGGCAGTAGTAGGAACTAAGGAATATTTTAAAGGCATTGGAGACATTAAGTTTGAAGGAAAGGAATCTGATAATCCTTTGGCGTTTAAATATTACAACCCTGAGCAGGTTGTCGCAGGAAAAACGATGCGGGACCATTTTAAATTCGCTGTGGCGTATTGGCATACCTTCTGTGGACAAGGTGCAGATCCTTTTGGGCCTGGAACACAAAACTTTGAGTGGGATAAATCCGCAGACCCAATACAAGCTGCCAAGGATAAGGCCGATGCCGCATTTGAGTTTATTGGTAAAATGGGTTTTGATTATTTCTGTTTTCATGATTTTGACTTGATACAGGAAGGCGCTTCGTTTGCGGAGTCCGAAAAACGTTTGGCTACGATTACTGAGTACATCAAAGAAAAGAAAGATGCTTCTGGGATTAAATTACTTTGGGGAACAGCGAACTGTTTTTCCAACCCAAGGTATATGAACGGTGCCGCTACCAATCCAGATTTTAATGTGGTAGCAAGAGCTGGTGGCCAGATAAAATTAGCCTTGGATGCAACTATTGCATTAGATGGTGAGAACTATGTGTTTTGGGGTGGTCGCGAAGGATATATGTCTCTCCTGAATACGGATATGGGTAGGGAGTTGGATCATATGGGTCAGTTTTTAAGTATGGCGCGCGATTATGCAAGAGGCCAAGGTTTCAAAGGAAATTTCTTTATCGAGCCCAAGCCAATGGAGCCTAGTAAACATCAGTATGATTTTGATACTGCTACCGCTATTGGCTTCTTAAAAGAATACGGACTGGATAAAGATTTTAAAATTAATATTGAAGTGAACCATGCTACCTTGGCGCAACATACGTTTCAGCATGAGATGGCTGTTGCGGCAAAAGCAGGTATGCTAGGAAGCCTAGATGCTAACCGCGGGGATTATCAAAACGGATGGGATACCGATCAGTTTCCGAATAACATTATGGAAACGACAGAGGCCATGTTGGTTTTCTTGGAAGCTGGGGGATTGCAAGGAGGAGGTGTTAATTTTGACGCAAAAATCCGAAGGAATTCTACCGATATAGATGATGTCTTCCATGCACATATTGGTGGGGCCGATAATTTTGCCAGAGCTTTGTTGACTGCGGATAAAATCATTTCATCCTCTGCCTATACCAGTCTTAGGGAAAAGCGATATAGCTCCTTCGATTCTGGAAAAGGAAAGGCTTTTGCAGAAGGGAAACTTGATTTAACGGAGCTTTACAAAATTGCAGCGGCCAATGGTGAGCTAGAATTACAAAGCGGTAAGCAAGAGATGTTCGAGAATATTGTGAATCAGTATATTTAAGTCACGGAACTATCCAACAAGCTAAGGCTAAATTAGTGTGATAGATTATATAAGTCTCTATTTCATACTATTATATTTAAAAACAGTAATTAAAACTTAAAAACGGATTCAATCGTTAACAGGGTTGTTACACCTTATCTGGATGTGGATGCTTCCAAGGTGTCCTGTAGTCACGGGTCAAAAGCTGGGTAGCCTCACTATCATTCAAAACGGTTCTAGTGTTGGGGTCATAAACCAAAGGTCGACCTAGATCCATGGCTAAATTTGCCAAAATACAGCTTGCAGAGGAAATATGTCCCTCTTCAATATCCGCAATAGGACGTGTGCCGTTTTGTATCGCTTCAAGAAAATCCAACATGTGTTTTCGTGTTGCCGGTGCTGCGTGAAGTTCGTTATCTTTTTCAATAAGATCTTCAGGATATTTTTCTTTTTCATAAAGTACATCAAAGTGTCTGGGTTCACCCGCGCCATAAGGAGTAAAATCTGCCTGCATAGGGCTTCCTTTTAATACGCCTTTATCACCATAAATAATAAATGCCCACGGATATTCTGGATCAACTGGATTGCCCCATGATCTATGCTGCCAAACACAATTGAGTTCAGGATATTCAAATACGGCCGATTGTGTGTCTGAAATGTTTGATTTCCCTCCGGTTTGTACATAGATGCCGCCTTGGGAACTAATCCGGGTTGGCCAACTTAAATCTAACATCCAACGCACGGTATCGAACATGTGAACGCACATATCACCCATAATACCGTTCCCGTATTCCCTAAACGTGCGCCACCATCTTTTGTGAGGAATGCCATCATACGGTCTAAGGGGAGCAGGACCGGTCCACATCTCATAATTCAGAAAATCCGGTACCGGTTCCTCTGGAGGATTCCCATTTGCACGCATGTGGTAATAGCAGCACATTTCTACATGGGCAATAGTGCCTAAAAGACCAGTATCAACAATTTCTTTTTTTACATCGATTAAATGTGGCGTGCTTTTTCGCTGTGTACCTACCTGAACTAGGCGATTGTACTTTCGTGCGGCAGCTACCATGGCCTCACCTTCCATTACGTCTACGCTGGTAGGCTTTTGAACATATACATGAGCTCCCGCCTTTAAAGCAGCTATGCACTGCAGTGCATGCCAGTGGTCGGGAGAACCAATTAGTACGATATCCAGATTGCTATTTTCTAGCATTTTTCTATAATCAATATACAACTTGGGTTTCTTGCCAGATTTTTGACGTTTTGCTATCAGTTCGGAAACGTCATTTAAATGATTTTGGTCTACATCGCAGATGGCAACCACATTTACATTGGCCACCTGTATTAATTTTAAAAGGTCACTCGTGCCATACCATCCGGCACCAATTA
>CBDUKC010000283.1:0-3840 GCA_965367705.1 uncultured Maribacter sp.
ATTCCTAAAATGATCTTCATAGTCTGGATCACCGGTTCCCAAGAGCATGAATATACCCCCTACAGACTCTAAGCGTTTTAAAATTTGCTCCAAGGCCTCTGGAGAACGTTTAAAAAAATAGAATTTCTGCTCCGTTAATCGTGCTACACTTGAAACGATGAACCTTGGTCGATTGCCAACATGTTCCATGATTTTTTCACCCGTATGCGCCAAAAAATCAGCTTTATACTTCTTAGATTCATCCTGTAACCATCGGAATAGCGCTTTTACAGTATTCCTATACAGAAAACCTGTCTCCGCAACCCTGATATTTTCATAATTAGAAGCATTCAATATTCCAAAAAGTCGTCCTTCATTTTCAGCCTGCTGTAAATCCTTTTCAAGTGATTCCCCACCAATAAACTCTGGCTTTCTACTAGGCAAGAGCACGTCTTCTTTATAGGATGGTGAAACCGTATGTACAGCATCAGCCAAACGTATACCTACTGCCATTAAATTAATACAATCATGATACCGGGGATCCATAAGCGCTGTATGGTCCAAATTTATTTCCGGAAACCAATTGTTCATCGAGGCGTAATTATTATAGAACGGCCTAATACCCTGTATGGCTAGGTTATGTATGCTATACACATAACGCATCTTCCTCAACTCCCTATAATTTGGATGATAGGTCTTTAAAAACAAAACAGCACTGGAATGCCAATCATGCATATGAACGATATCCAACTTACCAAAGGCTTCTATTTTAATAGCCTGTGCAACTGCCGTATTAAAAATCATAAACTTTACAAAATCATTATAAAATGGTTCTGTTGGGTCATCATGATATATATGGGCTATACCGCCTTCTGCTATTTCCGGATGGTGTATTACATAATGTACAATATTGGCTATTTCCTTTTTTGGCTTTACCTCGTATAATTCCGCACGATAGGTAGTACCTCGCAGGTCAAAATCCAAATTTGTTTTAAAAACTCCGTCTTTATGCAACCTTGAATATGCCGGAACTACCACATGAACGGTATCCCCACGTTTTGCGATTTCTCTTGGAACATCACGGACTACATCACCCATGCCTCCAGCTTTACAATTTGGTATAGCGTCGTTTTCAGCAGCAACAAAAAGAAAATTATTCATATAATAGTAATAGAGAGAATTAATTATTGTGTCGGAAAAAGGTAGGCATCTTTTTTGGATTATACCAAAAAAAAAGCCTTTCCAATTAAGAAAGGCTTTTAATATGAATGATAGTAGTTATTTAATTTTAAATGCTTTCTCTTGCGGATAGTACGCCATACTGCCCAACTCCTCTTCTATTCTAAGCAATTGATTATATTTTGCCATCCTGTCGGATCGTGAGGCTGATCCAGTTTTAATTTGACCAGTATTCAAGGCCACGGCTAAATCTGCGATAGTATTATCTTCTGTTTCGCCAGAGCGATGTGACATTACGGAGGTATAACCAGCATTCTTTGCCATGTTAACGGCTGCAATGGTTTCCGTAAGTGTTCCTATTTGATTCACTTTTATTAAAATTGAATTGGCAATTCCCCGTTCAATTCCAGTTGACAAACGCTCTACATTGGTAACAAATAAATCATCTCCAACCAACTGTACCTTATCCCCTATTTTGTCAGTTAAGGATTTCCAACCATCCCAGTCATTTTCATCCATACCATCCTCAATGGAAATAATCGGATATTTAGCACTTAAGTCTGCTAAGTATTGTGCTTGTTCCTCTGAAGTTCTTACTACCCCTTTGCTTCCTTCGAATTTAGTGTAGTCATAAGCACCATCTACATAAAACTCTGCTGCGGCACAATCCAAAGCAATCATCACGTCATCACCTAAAGTATACCCTGCATTTTCAACTGCTTTTGCAATGGTATCCAAGGCATCTTCTGTTCCTCCAGCAAGATTTGGCGCAAAACCACCTTCATCACCAACGGCCGTGCTCAAACCTCTATCATGTAATACCTTTTTTAGGTTATGAAATATTTCTGTACCCATTTGCATAGCATGTGAAAAACTCTTGGCTTTGACTGGCATCACCATAAATTCCTGAAAAGCAATAGGTGCATCGGAATGTGAGCCACCATTTATAATGTTCATCATTGGAACGGGTAAGGTGTTGGCGCTTACACCTCCTACATAACGAAATAAAGATAACCCTAGCTCATTTGCGGCAGCTTTAGCAGCAGCAAGAGAGACACCCAAAATTGCGTTGGCGCCTAATTTAGATTTATTCGGTGTACCATCTAGATCTATCATGGTTTGATCTAAAAGATTTTGCTCAAAAACAGACATTCCCAAAATTTCTTCAGCGATTATCGTATTTACATTCGAAACGGCTTTGGTAACACCCTTACCCATATAAGCTGTACCACCGTCACGAAGCTCAACAGCTTCATGCTCACCGGTGGAAGCCCCGGACGGTACCGCTGCTCTTCCCATTATACCATTTTCAGTAATAACATCTACCTCTACAGTAGGATTACCTCTAGAATCTAAAATTTGCCTTGCGTGAACACTTAATATAATACTCATTGTATTTTTTTATTAACGTTGATTTATTATTAGAATATAAAGGTACAAAACCACATGTCTATAGAAATTCAAATAGCGCTGATATTCTAGTTAAACTACTGATTATTTAAACTTCTATGGACTTTTTTGTGTTTTTCTGAATCAATTCAAAAAAATCATCAAAAAGATAGTCCGCATCATGAGGACCTGGACTAGCCTCAGGGTGATATTGAACAGAAAATACGTCTTTATCCTTCATTTTTATACCTGCTACGGTATGATCGTTCAAATGTATGTGCGTAATTTCTAAGAGCTCATTGGCTTCCGTTTCTTCTCTATTAATAGCGAATCCGTGATTTTGTGAAGTAATTTCACCTTTACCCGTTACCATATTTAATACAGGATGATTAATGCCCCTATGCCCGTTATGCATCTTATAGGTAGATACTCCATTAGCAAGTGCAATCACTTGATGACCCAAGCATATACCGAACAAAGGCTTGCCTGAACTTATCATTTGCTTGGCCGCAACAATAGCGTCCGTTAATGGTTCTGGATCACCAGGTCCATTCGATATAAAGTATGCATCAGGCTTCCAACTAGCTAACTCATCAAAATTAGCATTAAAGGGAAACACTTTAATATAGGCGTCTCTTTTTGCAAGATTTCTAAGTATATTTTTTTTGATTCCAATATCCAATGCGGCTATCTTATACGTCGCATTTTCATCGCCAAAAAAATAAGGTTCTTTTGTAGACACCTTTGACGCAAGTTCCAAACCTTCCATACTAGGCACCTGTTTTAACTTGGTTTTTAGCTCCTCAATATTCTCAACATCAGTTGATATTACCGCGTTCATGGCACCGTTATCGCGAATATAACTTACCAACGCTCGTGTATCCACATCGGATATAGCAAACAAATGATTTACATTTAAAAAATCCTCTAAACTAGTGTCCGCCAATGGCCTAGAGTAGTTATAACTAAAGTTTTTACATATTAGACCCGCAATCTTTACAGATTCTGACTCGATCTCATCAACATTAGTTCCGTAATTTCCTATATGCGCATTGGTAGCCACCATCAATTGACCAAAGTAAGAAGGATCTGTAAAAATCTCTTGATATCCTGTCATACCCGTATTGAAACAAACCTCACCAAATGCTGTACCTTCCTTATCTCCAACGGATTTACCATGAAAGATAGTGCCATCTGCTAACAAAATTATTGCCTTCTTCCTCGATTGATACTTCATACCTTATTGTACTAAATTAATTTTTAACAAAAAAACATAAAAAAAGGATAAGCTGT
>CBDUKC010000284.1:0-3799 GCA_965367705.1 uncultured Maribacter sp.
ATCGGTCTTTTTAATATAGAAATAGGTGAAATTATCGTTTAATATATTCCTTATTTTTATGCGAAACGGTTTAGAATTTCCAAACGTGCAAAAATCTACAGCGTCCACGTTTAAATATTGGTGAATATTGTTACTCCCATCAGAGTGCAAAATAGAGTATACTTTTTTTAAACTGTCGTCTATTTCCTGTCTATCATATTCGGAATAATATACCCTAATCCACAAGGTATCCTCGTCGTTTTTATCATATACCACAACTGAACCTGAGAAGCGTAGCAAATCATCATAAAATATAGGAATTTCAATTTTTCGATTATAGTTGGACAAGTAATCGTCCAATCTTTTGTTTACCGGATAGGCAGGTTTTTTCTTGGACATCAAACGTTCTTCCATAGTCTTCAATTTTCCATCTAAAGGTACAAATTAAGCAGGAAGTAAAACCAGCTGACCATATATCGACAAAGTCCATAATTACGGGTAATTACGAATACTCTTCCTTTAAGAATAACCAAGTACACAACAGCTATTCGTTGGTTGACAACAAATCGTTGCCCACAGCACTAAAATTTGGTTTTTTAGTGGACTATAATCCAAAGGAATAGCATTTAATGAGAAAGTTACTTTTACTATTGGCAGTTTTTTTTGCATTTGTTGGGCATGCGCAGCTAAGTGATCTTCACTACTTACCGCCTTTAAAACAAGGTCAAAATCGTCAAGGGATAGATCAACAGGCAATATATCTTTCTACTCCGGAGCCTACGACCTTTACCGTAAACGCTTACAGAGGAACCAATGCAACCCCTATTGCAACTTTTAATATTTCTAAAACTAACCCTGCAGTATATAACCTGGGTAGAGGAGACAATAATATTACTTTGGTAAATAATGCTAATACAGGTATAGTCTTAACCAACTCGGGACTCCGTTTTGAATCTCCTAGTGGAAATAAATTTTACGTGAACTACAGAGGTAGTAGTTCCGCCCAATCTGCTTCGCTTACTTCAAAAGGAAGACAAGCCTTGGGGCAACGTTTTAAGTGGGGTGGAGTACCTAATTTAGGTTCACACGCTTCAAAATCAAATACCCTTGGTATCATGGCAACCGAAGACAACACTATAGTTCGACTTTTTGGCTATGATCAAGACTGTGAATTTAGAGTAAATACTAATAGAGCTGGAATAACTGACGATACCTACACCGTTACTTTAGACGCTAATGAATCCTTTGTTTTTGAGACATATATAGGTACTGCACCAACTCAAGCCCATGAAGATGGGTGGATTGGAGCTACAATCGAGGCGGATAAAGATATAGTCATTAGTAATGGGGCTATAAACTTTGGACGACAAGTAGGTGCTTCAAACAGAGATGCAGGTATTGATCAACCTGTTCCCGAAAGTAAGCTAGGGAAAGAATATGTTTTTGTAAGAGGTAACGGAAATGCAAATGGTTGGACTGAGTTTCCATTGGTAATTGCAATTGATAATAATACTCAAATTTATGTCAACGATGAAACCTTACCAATTGCAACAATAGACGAGGGAGAATATTTTGAAATTCCTAGTTCTTATTTTTCTGCAAATACAGCTGGAGCAAACATGCTTGTAAAAACATCTAAAGACGTTTATGCATATCAATGTATGGCGGGTGCATCTACGGCATATACTCAAGGGCTTAATTTTGTGGCCCCAGTAAATTGTTTGCTGCCGGATGTTATGGATAATATACCAGACATAAGAAATATGGCAGGTACATCCGTAACTGGAGGAGTAACAATTATTGCTGCGGTTAATACACCGGATGCTAATATTGTGGTAACTGACGGAAATGGACTTGTAACCTTACCCGCTTCTACTCCCGTTTCGGGCTCTAGCGACTGGAAAACGTTTTATATACCTAATCTTAACGGTAATGTAGATATACAATCTACTGGTCCAATGGCGGTTGGATTTTTTGGTTTTAATGGTGCTCGTGGTGTGGCTGGCTATTTCTCAGGTTTTGACACAGTACCAGAAGTAGTTTTAGAAATTAGAGGTGGAACAGGTTGTTTTGTTGGTTCCGAAATTTACGAAGCATCGAGTAATTTTGATGCGTACCAATGGTTTGAAGATGGTATTCTAATTCCAGGTGCAAATGGCGTAAGTTATGAACCTTCAGGTGCTGGTGATTTTTTTGTGCGAGGAACAAAAGGACCCTGTACCTATGATAGTAACGCGATTAGAGCTTTGTATTGTGATCCAGACATTGTTATAAACAAGTCGGTTGACACGCCTGAAATAATGGAAGGCGAAACTGCAACTTTTACCATTAAAGTAAGAAACCTTGGGGTTGGTCCTTTAACTAATTTACAACTAACTGATAATCTTCCAGCGGGCCTATCGTTTGTAAGTGCTTTTACTATTGATGGAAGCTGGAGTGGTAATACATGGAACATAGGAACCTTAGATGGTGGTTTAACTGCTGAACTAGAAATAGAAGTTCGTGGTGATGAGATTGACACTTTACCTTTGGTTAATATACTAAATACGGTGACGCATACTCAAGATCAGGTTGATACCAATAGATCTGAAGATATTCCATCTACAAGCGTTATTGTGCATAACGATTTTGATAATGACGGGGTTAGAGATATTATAGATGTAGATGATGATAACGACGGTATTTATGATAGTGAAGAATGTTCTACTGATATTTGCTTTGAAGCAATTGTAAATGAAAGTTTTGAGGACCCCGTTATTCCGGCATCTACCTGGAGATTACGCAATGAAAGCATAGTTCCTGGTTGGTTAACTACAGCAACAGATGGAAATATTGAATTTTGGTCGGATAATTTCCAAGGAGTTCCAGCTTTCGACGGAAATCAGTTTGCGGAATTAAATGCAACGCAAAATTCAGCGCTATATCAAAATTTGTGTTTGACACCAGGTACCATTATGAATTGGTCTTTTAGGCATAGAGGTAGAGCTGGTACAGATGTTATGCGCCTTCGGATTGGTGCAGATTTAGCTTCAGCTACTGTACAAGGCACCATGAGCGATGATAATACCGCATGGGGTTTATATACTGGAACCTATACGGTACCCTTAGGGCAAACCAACACTGTATTTATTTTTGAAGCAGTTTCTACCGCAACTGGAAGCTTGTCAGTAGGTAACTTTATTGATGATATAAAAATTAACATTGCTGATGTTCCTGTTTGTCAAGATACGGATAGTGATGGTATTCCAGATAGTTTAGATTTAGATAGCGATGGTGATGGTTGTAGTGATGCCAATGAATACTATAAAGATGAAAATGCTGACGGTGGTGATGGTGGCGAATATGGCACTGGAACTCCTACCGTTAATCCGGATGGAAGTGTTATAGCTGCGCCTTATACTCCGGTATTCGCTCCAGAAATACTGCTTGGTAATACTTCTGAAGATTTAGGAGGTGCAGATATTAACGGGCAAGACGTGAGTCTTGGTCAGACTTTTGAATACGTACTTCGTTTTCAAAATACAGGAAATGATAATGCCGTAAATTATAGTATACGAGATATTTTACCTAATAATGTTACATTCAACGATGTAGACGTTTCCAATGCACTTGGGACTACCTTTGCGTTTGATTTACCTAGCCAAACACTAACATTAAATATTCCAGATGAATTGGTAGAAGTTGGTGATCCAGAATACACTGTAAGGATAGAAGTTACAATCGCTTTAAATTGCTCGGATTTTGTAGCTGCTTGTTCTTCAACCTTAGAGAATAACGCATTTTCTACCTATCAAGGGGTTATAAACAACAGTACTTTTAC
>CBDUKC010000285.1:0-3737 GCA_965367705.1 uncultured Maribacter sp.
TAAAAGAGTACGGTTTGAAAGAGGTTACGTTACACTACTAGACCTTACCTAGATTCGTAGATAGGGTATTCATAAAATTTGTGATGGGATTTTTAATCATCATGGCCATCATAGCATTAAATTCTCCAGAAAAACTTAAAAGAACTTCGCTCTTATTTTCACTAATACCGATAATATCCGCAGAAAGTGTAAATGGTAGTTTTTCGCTAGCTGCACCTAGTACCAATTTGTTTGGTGGGGATTGTTCCTTTTTTTCTAAAACAATTTCCGGCATTCCTTTTAATGCAAAAAGAAATCTATTTTCATTCAATACTTCGAATTTATCAATGTTTTCAGGCATTAATTGTTCAAAGTTTGCTAATTCATTTAAAAATTCAAAAGTCTCTGTATCACTTTTTGATACAGTTGTCTTGGGTGTTTCTATAAACATAAGCTATTATTGTAACCATTTAGAAGGATCAATCCTCCATTCCATTAACGTTCTTAATTGATCTTCCTTTATATAACCCGTATCAGAAGCCTGTTCTATCAAGTATTCGTAGCTGCTTAGGGTATTTAGTTTAATATCTTTCTTTTGAAAATTAGTTGTTGCTGTTTCAAATCCGTAGGTAAAAATTGCCAGCATTCCCTTTACGTTGGCACCCTCTTCTCTTAAAGCATCTACTGCATTAAGGCTACTTTTGCCAGTACTTATTAAGTCTTCTATGACCACTACAGTTTGGTTATTTTCCAAATGACCTTCTACTTGATTCTTTCTTCCATGGGATTTAGGTTCAGGTCGCACATAAATGAACGGTAAGCCAAGTGCATCCGCAACCAAGGCACCAATACCAATGGCACCTGTAGCCACACCAGCAATAATGTCTGGTTTGCCGTATAGTGATTCTACCTGTTTTGCCATTTCCTGTTTCACAAAGTTTCGAATGATAGGGTAGGATAGTAAAATCCTATTATCACAATAGATTGGAGATTTCCAACCAGAAGCCCAAGTAAAAGGATTTTCCGGTTTCAATTTTATTGCATTAATTTGCAGCAGAAGCTCTGCTGTTTTTTTTGCGGTATTCTTGTCTAAAACCATAAAGCAAATGTATAAAGTTTTTGTTAATGAATTGCCTTTGATTTTGACAAATAAACTATCGGAAACTGCCAATGGTGAGTATTTTCTATTAAATCAAGAGGCCATACACGAGGCTATAAAGGCCTTGAAGAAAAAAAAGCTCACAGAAGCCTATATCTACCATCCCAATCATGAAGAAATCCTAAAGAAATTCACCAAGGAAATCCCTATGGTTGTTGCCGCAGGTGGTGTAGTCACTAACGAAAAGGGCAAGGTTTTGTTTATTTATAGAAATGATAAATGGGACTTACCGAAGGGAAAACTTGATAAAGGGGAATCATTAGAACACTGTGCCATGCGCGAGGTTATGGAAGAAACAGGAGTTCAGGACCTACGAATAGAGAATTTTTTGAGAACTACATACCATATCTTCAATAATAATGGTGTTCGTACTTTAAAACAGGTGCACTGGTATGCCATGAAAACTGAATATTCAGGTAAACTAAAACCTGAAAAGAAAGAGGGTATCGTAAAGGTAAAATGGAAAGGGCCAGACAAAATACGGTTGGCCTTACAGAATTCTTACGCCAATATTAAAATTCTATTCGAAGGCGATTAAGACATATCTAAATAATTTTATTTTGTCTTAGCTATTCGGTAGACAGGATATTCAAGATGCGCTTTTTCATAATGTTCGGAGCGTTCGAAAAGCCAATCCAATTGGGCATACCAATTGTTAGCGAATTTTTCTTCTATTTCTTTTTTTCTAGTGAATTCATTTTTCAGAATTGTGTCGTTTTGCAACATTTTTATAGCAGTGTCCTCAAAAATATAAGGTGAAAAACCTTCTTTTTGCTGTAATATCGTATCAAAGAAATTCCAATTAAAAAAGGAATCTACAGCCTCAGGTTCTAATGTTTCTAAAAGATATCGTACCCCGGGTTGATTCGTTTGAATTAGCAAATCTCCGGCGTTAATTTTCTTAGTAGTGATTTTGGTTGAGACAGCTGTTCCAAAATGCAGATAATGTCCTTCATAGGGTTTTGTTACTGTTTTGTAATCTTCTATCCTATAGGTTTCAACGAGCAGCGTTGTATCTTTCGTAAAGGGAGTAAATTGTATTTTGTTCAAGCGAAGCAACTCTATGGCGGTTGTCCATTGTTTTCCTATAACATACGACGCTGGAATCTGAATTGAATCGCTAGATATAAAGAAATCTTGATACGCTACTTCTTTGGTAAAGGGCACATCTCTATTATACTTGAGCCTATTGGCTCCAGTAATCTCACTAAGAATAGTATCTGCTTTAAACCCTTTAAAATTAAGTGTAGAACTTCTAGTAGTATCTACTACCCAATTTATCGGATAGTAGCTTTGTGTTACTTGTTCCTTCAACGCGTTTTTTCGGAGCATTGAAATGTGTTCCCCATCTTCTTCAACAATACCTATCATCTTCTTCATGAGTATATAGGTGCCATCAACTCTATCCTTGTATGGTTTTAGCATATGTGTTTCAACCATCATACCCAGCGTGTTCCAGAGGGTCGTATATCCTGTTGAGTATCTGGGATGGTCTAAGAACTGCGAAAATCCGGTTTCTGGAGGTCTGTTAAATACATTTACATAGGGTGTTATGTCCCATTTTTCTGTACGTAATGAATCCTGTAGCACCGGCATGAGAGAATTATGTATGTACTTTCCAAGCTCACCGCCTATTTTATTATGTTGGGTAAACAGGTGGGTAAGCGTGTATTGGTAGTCTGCTCCGTTGCTCACATGGTTGTCTATGAAAACATCTGGTTGAATCAAATGAAATATTTCCGCAAAAGTTCGTGCATTTTTTGTGTCACTTTTTATAAAATCTCTGTTGAGGTCATAATTACGAGCATTCCCCCTAAACCCATAAGAAACAGGTCCGTTTTGATTTGCTCTCGTAGCATTGTTTCTATTTAATGCTCCACCAACATTATATACTGGAATAGTAACCAATACTGTCTTGGTTGGAGCTTTAAGTTTACCGCTAGCTAAATCTCGGTATAAGAGCATCGTTGCGTCAATACCATCACTTTCTCCTGGATGAATTCCGTTGTTAATTAAGATAATTCGTTTATCCTCCCGAATCTTTTTGAAATTGAAATCACCATCAGTATTAAAAGTGACAATGTGTAATGGTTTACCACTATCTGTGCTACCAATAGTCTGTATGTTTATTTCGGGAAATTGTTTTGCTAAATTTATATAGAAGGCTATGGCTTCATCGTACGTAGCTGTTTCTAAACCATTAGAAGCTTCAAATTGTGTGGGAAAATCTATAGCAATGTTTTCAGATTTTTTTTCGCAAGAGAAAAAATAGGCTACAACCAGTAGTAATAGTAGTCGAGAGGATACCGTTTTCATGTTCGCTTAATCAATTCATATTAAGCGTAAAAGTAATTAAAAACCTTAATAGGGTAATTGTTCTAAGCTACTTTCGTAATGTCCGCAATTTTCTGTTTTTTTATAGGTTTGTTATTGAAAGTAATGATGTGATGAGTTTGATTTTTGAAAAATTTCCACTGATCTAAGTCATAGGGGTCTATGGATGAGGTGACAATATTCACCTTCACTTTTGTGGTAATTGGTAAAGTGATGAATTCCTCTAAAAATTGCCAGCCGTCCATTATGGGCATATTAATATCTA